>JBDTZK010000009.1:0-12944 GCA_040005195.1 Pseudoxanthomonas sp. | reverse complement strand
AGCACGGGGTCGCGGTCGCGGGTCGCGGGTCGCGGGTCGCGGGTCGCGGGTCGCGGGTCGCGGCTACCGTGTGCGGTGCAACCCAACACACGCAAGACCTGTGCGCGGACTTCGGCCTGCCATCCGCAGTCCTGTATTTGGCCGGCAGAGCCCGCGCCCGTCCCACCGACATTCCCTTTACCGGCCCCATGCGATAAAGACCGCTTGAACCCACCACCGGATTGGCCCATGACCCGTAATCTGCTCGCTACCGTTTGCAGCGCCCTGCTCTTCACCGTCGCCACCAGTGCGTGCACCGCGCAGGAAAAGGCCAGCGCGCCGTCTTCCCTGCCGTTCCAGGTCACGGAAGCCGGCCGCTTTGACGAGCCCTGGGCCATGACGTTCCTGCGCGATGGCCGCCTGCTGGTCACCGAGAAGAAAGGCAAGCTGAAACTGGTGAAGCTGGGTGCGACCGCTGATGCCAACCAGGTCGGTGACATCACGGGCGTTCCGGAAGTCGCGTATGGCGGCCAGGGCGGCTTCGGCGACGTGGTGTTGCATCCACAGTTCGCCAGCAACGGCTGGGTCTATATCAGCTATGCGGAAGCGGGCGATGGCGACACCCGCGGCGGAGTCGTCGCGCGGGCCAAACTGGCCTTGAATGCGGACGGCGGTGGCGCGCTCACCGATCTGGCCGTGATCTGGCGCCAGGTGCCCAAGGTCACCGGAGAGGGCCACTACGGCCACCGCATCGCATTCGGCCCTGACGGCATGTTGTGGATCAGTTCCAGCGAACGGCAGAAGTTCACGCCCGCGCAGGACATGAAATCCAACCTGGGCAAGATCATCCGCCTCAACGACGACGGCACGGTGCCCACCGACAATCCATTCGCCGCACAGGGCGGTGTGGCCGCGCAGGTCTGGTCGCTGGGTCACCGCAACGCGCTGGGTATCGCCTTCGACGCGCAAGGCCGTTTGTGGGAACAGGAAATGGGACCGAAGGGCGGCGACGAAGTGAACCTGATCGAGCGCGGCAAGAACTACGGTTATCCGATCGTCTCCAACGGCAACCATTACGATGGCCGCGACATTCCCGACCACGACACGCGCCCGGAATTCGAAGCGCCGAAAGTCAGCTGGAACCCGGTGATCTCGCCGGCCGGCCTGATGTTCTATTCCGGCGACAAGTTTCCGGCATGGAAAGGCAATGCCTTCATCGGTGGCCTGTCGTCCGAGTCGCTGGTGCGCATCGAGTTCAATGGCACGCAGGCCAAGGAAGCCGCACGCTACGGCATGGGCCAACGCATCCGCGAAGTGGAACAGGGTCCCGACGGCAACCTGTGGCTGCTGGAAGACGGCGCTGGCGCCAAGCTGCTGAAGCTCAGCCCCAAATCCTGAGCCATCACGGCAGGAAGCCTGCCGATGCCCATCAAAGTCGCTATGCGCTGCACGGCGGCGCTAAACCGTAAACAGAGCCTCGGACCTCCACCCTCGGAGATCCGGGGCTTTTTTTTGTCCGGTGTCCGACCTTTGCCCGCGGAGGTGTTGAACGTGGTTCGCGAAAATCCAGCGCATGCCGAAGTCTGCTGCGTTGACGTCAGTACACTGCGGTAGCAACGTTCGTCGTGAACTTTGCAGTGGCGTCAGGCCGAGTACCTGACAGGAGGATGCTTACGTGAATTTTCGTGGGCCGTATGGCCGATGCTTGCTGGCTGCAATGATTGCATCATCGCTTCTGGGTTGTAGAACCAGCCCAGAGATCGCGAAGCGCATGATCATGCCGCCGGGTGCGGTGATCATGGATATTCCAGAGGACCAGGCATTCCTGATGGCGTCGCCGATCTCACAGCCCATGCCGGTGTTTCCCGGTGGTGACTTACTTGGACCAAGCGTCAGTGCCTGTGTTGAACTGGTAATTGACGAGTCGGGGTCCGTCAGTTCTGCGACGCCGATTTACGCGATCACAGAGTGCCCGCTTGACGAGGGGCAGATGGATCAGCGCCTGGTTGCCGCCGTCATAGATGCGGTTAGCAAGTGGCAGTTTCTCGCTGCGGCAACCTGCACCTTTCCGGCGGGAGCCCCCAGGACAGAGGATTGCTCAGGCGACAACGTTCTTGTTGTGCCCGTAGCCATCAAGCTTTCGTATGTCTTCTCCTTTCAGGGAAACGGGCGCGTCATCCTCAAGGCCAGGAAAGCACCCAAGCAACCCTAGGCGCCGCACACACAGAAAAGTAGCTCGGGTAAGGCCAAAGGCCGCACCCGGGGAACGCGGAGTTTCGGTGTAGTGCCCCCGGGTGCGCTTCGCTTACCCGGTCCAATCTAGCGGGGTCTTTTCCGCCGCCATACGTAAATAGTTCACTACAAAACTCGCAAAAAATAAATATTTTCAACAGATTCTTGACGTCGAGCCCACTGCCGCTCACGATCCGTCATCGCCTCATATTGAGGTGTACTCAGAGTTAGGTTTAACACCAACCAACAGGGGAACTGAAATGCCGATAAGCAAAAGCGAACTCGAAGCAATGAACGATCTTCTTTACAAGGGCAAGAAGATTTCTGATCTCGCTAAAAAGTATCCTCAGTACGACTACTGGGAAATTTACTTCCAAGTCAAGGATTACAGTTTCCTTGGCAAGAAACGGACGATCACGAATCGTTTGAAGCGCCTAGTCAAAGAAAAGACAACGGAGCAGCGCCAGGCGACCGCTGATGAAGCGCAGGATCTTCTCAACGAACTCTATCTGCAACTCAAGCGCAATAGTGAAATGCTCATCGAGATTGACCGCGTTCTTCGCGGCGGCAAGTGACACCTAAAATTTCATTAAAGCCGAACTTGCTCCGTTACAGCAAACGCACGGCAAAAAATCTTGTCGCGCCTTTGCCTTCACTGCACAAGTCGGTTTAATTCAGGCATTAGGTTTTAAATGAAAATACTGAACACTCCAAGAGCATGGGTCGCAGCTTCCCTACTGTCGTTGGCGACTCTAATGCTTGCACTTGTATTTTCAGGAAAACTCACTGAACAAGCCGCTGGGGTGCTGTCTAACTTAGCCACAGAACTAGCTGGCATCGTGTTAACGGTGATTTTCGTCGATTGGCTGTTTGAACGAAGGAGACTTGGTGACGAGATCGAGAAAATTTCACTTCGCGCTTTGCATCAATTAGACCATGCAGTTTGGGTCTGGCAAGGCGATGCGAGACACTTCGATCTTGCGGAGTTGCTGGCTAGGGTTAATTCGATAGAACCGGATGATCCTCTGCCTCCCTTTACGCAGAACCTGTTTATGCAGATCGGGTCAAAGTCCAGCGATACAATCCGCCTTAGCAAAGAGCCCGCAAAGAAAAGTGAGTGGCTAAGGAAAGGGCTCACAGATCTAGCCAATCTTTGCTCGGTGCGCGATGGTTCCGAAGCTCTGGTTCCTGAATCGATAAAACTTCACTTACTTTCCGCGATTCCTTTGCTGGCAAAGGCGGCCAATTTAGATCTACCAAAGCCAGCGCAGCTCCCGATCTCGGCGCATCGGATAACATCGATTGATCATCAGCACTACAGGCACTTCGGTCGCAATCAAACCTAAAAATTCATTCAAGCCAGGCCCAAGGCAGGGCGACGCCAAAGTGCACGCCCTCCTCAGTCGCCTCCCTGCCTTGGACTCGGCTTAATTCAGGCGTTAGGGCTGACCTTCAATGACAGACGATCTGTACCAAAGAACATTCACGGCGATGGATTCGGCTATCCATCATTTGGCGAGCCTAGTGCCGCAACCCGAGCTCCTTCCCTTCAAAGACTCGTTCGTATATCGGCATATTGAGAACCTGCCTCAACAAGCAACTGTTCAAAAGCTATCGCGCATCACGACCGGACTTAAAGCGGCGGGCGTACTCTGCAACGCAGGCTTATTTCAGGAGCAGGCAGCGATCCAACGAATGGTTGACGAGATAGGAGAAGACGTTCTCTTTCTTTGTATTCCCGCTATCAATGGCGAAACGACGGACCTGCACAGTCGGTACTTGGAGATCTTCTTCCAAGAAGAGTACGACTCGACCACAGGAAAGCCACTCGAAGAGACAAAAGCGATGGTGCAACGCAAGAATATTCGCGCATATATCGCAAACAATGGTGGTGATGATCCTAGTGGTCACATCAAGGCGAGTAAAACTGTGCAAAGAGCTGACTCCGGTTATGTGCACGCAGCATCACCGCACATCATGGATTCATATGGTGGAAACCCTCCTCGCTTCCATACAGATGGGATGCTAGGAACTCTACGGGAATCCGAGTATCAATGGTATCTGAAGAACTACTTCTTTCGGGGTTGTTCTTCATTTGCGATCGCTGCAAATGCCTTTGCGCAAGTAGAGCTGCATAAGCAAATGACAAGCCTCATGAAAGACTGGGAGCGAGAGCTCGGGGCTCATCGCTGGTGAGCCCTAACAATTCATTCAAGCCAAGCCCGCATCAAGGCCCGCCTTTATCAGGCGTTAGGTTGTACGATGACTGACACGACGCTCGACGAATTTAAAGCAGAGTGCCAGTCGCTCTATGCCTGTTTCTTTTTTAGTGTTGCCGGCATGCAGGAGCGAGGCAAACAGATCAAGAAAACTCGCCCTAGTCAGTTGAACCGCGTATTCATCGGCCCGAAAGATCCCATGCTTCATCGCCCGATCGCAACGCTTAACTCCCGGGCGCTTATCCAAAGTCTCTCCAAGGACGGAATCTATTCGAACGAGCTGGCTAAGTCGCTTCTTGTAATGATTTTCGCAAGATGGGACGAGTTCTACCGACCGCTGCTAGCGAATCATCGGGGAGTGGACAAGAATTCTGTCAAGAGCGATTTAATGGGCGCTCTACGACTTCTCCGCAATGTAATCGTGCATGCAAACTCGAAAATTGATGAGCAACTAGTGAAACGATTAGCTCCAATGGGATGGGAACTTATTCCCGGAGAGATAATTATCTCCGAAGAGATGATGCAACAGTTCATCGAACTTACACACAGCCTTGACGTCAGATTCACGCGTTATGCAACTTAAAAATCCATCGAAGCCGAAGCCGCATCGGATAGCTTGATTCACGTGTTACCGCACAGGGGAGTGCCATGTCAGTCAAAGAGAATTACTGGTTTCCAGCAAGGACCTATGGCTGGGGTTGGGGTCTGCCTACTGCATGGCAAGGGTGGGTGGTTTACGGCATTACGGCGGGCTTGCTGATCGCAGGTGTTTTTATTTTCCCTCCACTCACTCGCCCGCTGTTTTTTCAAATCTATACGTGGAGCGTAATCCTGCTGCTGGTGCTGGTCTGCTGGATGAAAGGTGAGCCACCCACTTGGCATTCGGGCAAGTAGCTTGACGCCTTAGCATTCATTCAAGCCCAACCCGCATCAGGGCAGCGCCTGATTGCATTGGCCCGCGCGGCGGCCATTGCTGCGTTACGTCTTCCAGATCGATTCGCAGGGTGCGGCACGGCGTCACACCCCTACTCCATCCATGCGCGCCGACTACTTGCCTTTGATGGCCGCCTTGGGCGCAACCGGCAACACCGGTATCGAATCGGCAGGCTTCAACGGCGCGGTGCCCAGCGCCTGGCGATAGCGCTGGTGCAGGGCCTGGACTTTTTCCACATAGGCCTTGGTTTCGGCGTACGGCGGCACGCCCTTGTAGCGGGTGACCGCACCGATGCCCGCGTTGTAGGCGGCGGCCACCAAGGTCAGGTCGTTCTTGTAGCGCTTCAGCAACAGTTTCAGATGTCGCGCACCCGCGTTGATGGATTCGGCTGCCGAGTACGGATCAACCACGCCGTATTCCTTCGACACCTCCGGCATCAGCTGCATCACCCCCTGCGCCCCCTTGGGCGAAAGCGCGTTCGCGTCAAAGGCGCTTTCGGCATGGGCGATGGAACGCAGCCACGCATCGTCGACACCGGTGGACTTGGCGGCCGCCTTGAACTGCTTGGGAAACATGTCCAGGCGCGGCTTGCCTACTTTGCCCAGGCCCAGGTGCGCGGGTTCGCCGGGGGGCGTGGCGACGGTGAACTTGAGATAGACCGTGGACCCGGGCAGGTTGCGGGTGCCATACACCATCACCCCGTCCTGCTCGCGCTGGTAGAGGGTGCCGCTGAACACGCCCATCGAACCCCATAGATTGGGCGCATTGCCCGGGTTGTCCTCGACCTGCCTGGCCTCGCACTTGGAACCGGGTTCCGGCGCGGTGGACAGACTGAGCGTGCCGGCGCGCACGCAACGGTAGATGGTGCGCGCCTCCAGGCGGTCGCTGAGGGACAGCAACAGGCAGCCGAACAGCAGGGCGCGAAGGAAGGGGGATGACCACATGCCCGGATCGTAAACGTTCCTGTGCCAACGCGTGCACAACCGCGCCAGCCGCCTTACGCATCCGGCCGCATCGCTGATAAGCTCGCGACGGGGATCAAGGTGTTCACGGTGACAGGGGGTCAAACGATGGCATCCAAACTCAAGGCCGGCTCCATGGAGCTGGAAGCTGCTTTCATTGAATGGCTGCGTGCCGAGGGCTACAACCCGGCCGAAGGCGTGGAAGCCTTCTTCAGCCGTTCCGAATTCGTCCGTACCCAGCGTTTGCTGCTCGACGAAAGTGAAAGAGAACAGGTGACCGAAGAAGCCCGCCGCTTTCTGCAACAACGCAGCAGCGACAGGATTTTTGCCGGACAATTTCCACAAGTCCATGCCTGCGCCGACCATCAGGGCGCGACGATGCGCTACACGGTGATGCTGACCCTGGCCGATGAAGGCGCCACGTGGACCGGTCGTGCTTGGCGCGGAAGCGATTACATCGGCGAGATCCACGGGTCGGGCAGCGGACCGCAACCCAATTATCTGGAACTGGCACGGATGCATATCGAGGATCAGCTGAAACAGCCGGATGTTGGGTTACGCAGCCAGGATTGAACCTGCACAGGCCTGCGCGCGCAAACGCACGCGCGTCGCCTTATCTGCGCAAGAACAGGTCCAGTGTCTTGAGGATCAGCAGCAAGGCTTCCAGTCGCTTCTTCATGAAGTCCTTGCGCGGCGCCGTGCTGGAACCGAACTCAAGAACGCGCGAATCGTGCACGCTGTCCTGACGCCACGCAGGCGCGTTGATGGCGGAAGGCTTGCCCGTGGAGGCGAACGCGTACCAGTAGTCGCCCACCTGTTGGGCATAGGCGCTGTCGGCGGTACTGAAGGGAACCATCAGGCACAGGCAACTGGTACCGGTGCCCAATACGAAGGGAATCTCGCCGCCGTGGCCCACACCGGGATCGCTGCCTTGCAGGCCTTGTTGCACATGGCTGAAGTAGTAGCGCCAGGTGGGTGCAGACTGCGAATGCAGGGTTGCAATACGGCGCGCGAAGCTGGTGAAGATCGCGTCGCGCACGACTTCACGCCCGAGTTGCGATTCGTCAGTGACGCCGGGATAGAGTTGCCTCAACAGGAATTTTCCCGCACGCAGCTTCTGCACGACCATGGCGGGATCCACGCCGAATGCCGTCACCACCGTCGCCTCGTCGCTGTTGCTGCCGATGATCAGCGGCAGCCGCGCCTGCTTGTTTTCCTGGAACATTTCCAGGATGGAACGTGGCAGCGCCGCGTCGCCCACGATGAACCCCGGCGCCAGCGTGGGGCCTTTGTCGCCAAGCTCGAAGAAACGTGACGCTGGCACCGCGCGCAATTGCGCTGCCGCTGCGTTCGCGCCCGGTACGCCCACCGCGGTGGCCACCTTCACGCTCACCTCGCGTGCGTGGGCGCGGGTGTGGCCGGAAATGCCATACGGACTTTGCGCGATGCCCTGCTTGAACAGGCCCCTGGCCAGCGGCGAGCTGTACAACGCCAGCACGCTCTGTGCGCCCGCCGACTCACCGAAGATCGTCACGTTGCCAGGGTCGCCCCCGAACGCGGCGATGTTGTCGCGTACCCAGCGCAGCGCGGCGACCTGGTCGAACAAGCCATAGTTCACCGGGCTGGCAGGACTACCGTCGATAGCCGGATGCGAGAAGAAACCCAGCGCGCCCATGCGGTAGTTGAGCGTCACGACGACGGCGCCGCGCCGCGCCAGTGCCGAACCGTCGTAGAGCGCGATGTTGCCGGAGCCATAGACCAGCGCGCCGCCGTGTATCCAGACCATCACCGGGCGCTTGGCCGAGTCGGCTTTCGGTGTCCACACATTGAGGTACAGGCAGTCTTCGCTCAGAGCACCGGTGGTACCGCCTTCCGCTACCGGAATGCCGGTTTTCTGCATGCACGAGGACGCATAGGCATCGGCCTTGCGGGTGCCCTGCCAGGGAACGGCAGCCTGGGGTTCGCGCCAGCGCAATGCACCGACTGGCGGCGCGGCGAAGGGAACGCCCAGGAAGACCTCCAGTGATGGCTTGCGACTGCCTTCCAGCGTGCCCTGCCGGATCGTGGCAGTGGCCGTGGGTTCGGCGGCCGAGACGCAGACCGGCAGCAGCGACGCGGCCAGCAGGCATAACCACAATGCGAAACCGGAAAAGGTCTTCATGCCAGCCGCCTTGTCGTGGAGTGGACGCATGATGCCAGTTCGCAGGACCTGTCACGACCCGCACGGCATTAGACTGGGCCACGCATCGCATTTCAACGGAGCACCTGTCTTGCACACCGTTATCAACGTCGCCCTGGTGGGTTACGGGTTCGTCGGCAAGGGGTTCCATGCGCCGCTGATCGCCAACACGCCGGGACTGCACCTGCATACCGTGGTCTCCAGCGATCCGGGCAAAGTGCTGGCCGACTATCCTGGCGTGCGCGTGGTGGCCGACCTGGAAACCGCGTGTACCGGCGACGAGATTACGCTGGTGGTAATTGCCAGCCCCAACGCCAGCCACGCGCCGCTTGCGCATGCGGCGTTATCGCGTGGCAAGCACGTGGTGGTGGACAAACCCTTCACTCTGGATCTTGCAGAGGCACGCGAGGTCATCGCGCATGCCGTTGAAGCACGCCGCATCGTCAGCGTGTTCCAGAACCGGCGCTGGGATGCTGACTTCCTGACCCTGCGCTCACTCATCGACAGCGGCGTGCTGGGCGAAGTCAGCGAATTCCATTCGCACTTCGACCGCTATCGCCCCGACGTGTCCGACCGCTGGCGCGAGCGCGACCAACCCGGGTCCGGGCTCTGGTACGACCTGGGCCCGCACCTGCTGGACCAGGCACTGCAGTTGTTCGGATGTCCCGACGCCGTATTCGCCGACATCGGGCGGCAACGCGACGCCGCGCAGGCCGACGATTATTTCAACGTGCTGTTGCGCTATCCACGACAGCGCGTGGTGTTGCATGGTGGCTCACTGGTGCCTGCCAACAGCCTGCGTTTCGCCGTGCACGGTACGCGTGGCAGTTACCTTAAACACGGCATGGACGCGCAGGAAGCCGCACTGCGCAACGGCGTGATTCCAGGAACGGAAAACTGGGGGCACGACCCGCGCCCGGGTGAGCTGCACCACGCAGGCGCCGAAGGCATCCACCTCAACCCGGTGTCCGGCCTGCCCGGGGATTACCGCCAGTACTACCAGGCCATGGTGGCAGCCATCATCAACGGCGAAGCCCCACCGGTGACGACTGTCGAAGCGCTGCAGGTGATGGCCCTGCTGGAACTTGCGCTGAAAAGCGCCAACCTGCGGCGGGAAATGGATTTCAAGGAAATGGCGTAAGCGCCGTGCTTACGCAGTGCCCAGATGCCGGATGTCGGTGATCTGGTCCAGCCACAGGTAGTGCGATTTCCCCGGACTGGCCAGGTCGTCCAGACGCAGCAAGGCATTGACGCCCTCGTTGCCTTCCGCATCGCGGAACGTTTGCACGGTGGGTCGGGCGGTGACGGTACCTTTCCAGTGCGTTCCATCGGCCATGGTGATTTCCACGATGGCCGCATCGTCCAGATCGGCGATGCGTGATTCGATCATCGCAATCTCGAACTGATCGTGGTGGACGCGTTCTGCGATCTTGGTCATGGGGGTTCTCGTCAAGGGATGGCCCACGCTAGACGTGTGCTGGTAGCACACCGTGAAGGGAACCGAGAAAAGCACCGTGAAGCGCATCGCTGGGCGCGTGATTAAACGCAGACTGCGTCACATGTTGCGGAACAAGGCCATGAACGGCTGGCTGACCGTGAGTGTTTCCGGCCTGAATTTCAGCTTTACCGTGCCCTTGCCGGTGTCATCGCGCGAGATGGAGGCAATGGCTTTCAGATTGACGATGGTGGAGCGATGGATCTGCTTGAAAATCGTCGGGTCCAGCACGCCCAGTAGTTCGCGGATGGGTTTCCGCAGCAGCGATTCGCCTTCCGCAGTCATCACCACCGTGTACTTGTGGTCGGCCTGGAAATAGGCCACATCGTCGACCATGATCAGGCGCGTGTCCTTGCCGGCGCTGGCGGTGATCCACACCAGCGGTTCGATCGCCGTATCCGCTACGCGCGTGCCAAGCTGGGCGATGAGCGCGGCCAGCCCCTCGGCATGCCGGGTTCCCTGTGCGATGCGTGATTGCAGGCGCTGGATGGTAGCGGCGAGCCGCTCGGGTGAAACCGGCTTGAGCAGGTAGTCGACTGCTCCTTTGTCGAAGGCATCAATGGCGTACTGGTCGTAGGCGGTCACGAACACGATTCGGGTGTTCGGGCTGGCCTCTGCCGCGGCGGCAGCCACTTCCAGCCCGGTCAGTCCTGGCATGCGTATGTCCAGGAAAGCCACGTCTGGCTGGTGTTCGACGATGGCTTCGAGCGCAGCGCCACCGTCTTCGCATTCGGCGACGATCTGCAAACCCGGCCAGGCCTGCGCCAGTAGCTTGCAAAGCGCATTGCGCAGCAGCGATTCGTCTTCGGCAATAACGCACTTAAGCATGTTTGCGGCCCTCAACTTTGCGATCCTCTACTTGGCGATCCTCTACTTGGCGATCTTCTACCCATTGCAGCGGGACATTGATCGTGGCCGCCACGCCATTGGGAAAATTGGCGACGATGGAAAAAGAGGCCGCGCTGCCATAGGCCAGGCGCAGGCGTTCGCGCACATTCTTCAGACCGATGCCGGTGCCGCTGTTGCCGGAGTTGAAGCCCTCTCCATCGTCGGCGACGGTGACCGCCAGTGAATCCTCGATGCGGCGCGCGATGATCCACACCGTGCCGCCACCGGATTTGGGTTCCAGCCCGTGCTTGATCGCGTTCTCGACCAGGGTCTGCAACATCATCGCCGGGAACGGCAGTGACTTCAGGGCTTCAGGCACCTCGATAGTCAGCGCTAGGCGTGCGCCCATGCGGATCTTCAGGATCTCAAGGTAGGCGCGCACGCGTTCCAGCTCCTCGCCCAGCGTGGACAGCGAATCCTCGGTGCGCGGCAACGAATGCCGCAGATAGGTAATCAGATTGCCCAGCATCTCGTCGGCGCGTGCCGGGTCGCTGCGGGTCAGGTATTGCGCGCTGGCCAGGGTGTTGTAAAGGAAGTGCGGTTCGACCTGCGCATGCAGCAGGCTCAGCTTGGCGACCGTCAATTCCTTTTCGGTCACCGTCTGCTGCGCGGCCGCCTGTTCGTTGCGGCGATGTTCGGCCACGCGACGGGTGATGGCACGGGTGATGGCTTCGGCATTCTCCAGATTGGTCCCGTCATCCACCTTGAACCAGTCGCTCCACGCACCACTTTCCGGTTCGCAGACCAGGCTCACGCTGCTGATGCCGTCGCCCGGCGTCACCGTGGCCAGGATCTGGTTGCGTTTGATGTGGATCCATTGCAGCGGATTGAAACGACCCGGCGCCTTGTTGCTGTAGGGGTTGATGCGCGTAACTTTGGCGCGCACCTGCAGGCTGTCGCGCGCGCTTTCTATTTCCTCCGAACGGGGCAGCTCGCGGATCGCCGCATCGACCAGGTCGAAGGCTTCACCTGCTTCCAGCGGCACTTCAACCTGGCGCGCATGCCGGTTGGCCAGGGTACCGGTATCAATACGCCCGGCAATCAGTCGAATGCGGCGGATGTGCGACACCGCACCGGCGATCACGAAACCCAGGGTGATCACGAAGAGCAGGAAAAACAGGCCGTCCGGCCCGTTGCCGTTGAAGACACCGCTCCATACGAACATCAGCGCCAGGTACGCGCAGGTCCAGGCCAGGGCAAGTCGCAACACGAAGAAGAAACTGGTTTTCATGGAAATTCCAACGTACTGCGGTGCGATGCAGAGTAGACGCCGGAACGGCATCCGTGTGGGGTGCGGCGACGAAACCCGGAATCAGGCGACGGAGTGGCGAAAGTGTGGATTTTCGGCCGGCGGGCGACTGCTGGCAACCGGGTTACTGGCCGATTCCGTCACCGCATGCAGGTCCAATGTGAAATGGGCTCAACCTGCAGGATATGAGTCACGCGCTGAATGCCTCCACATACAAGGCATGCTTTGCGAAGGCATGCCACCCTTTTAAAACGATAGCGGCACTACCCGTTGCAGCAGGGCCGCGACCAGGGCGGGATCGGCATCGGGTTCGCGTGCGGCCAGCAGGGCCAAGCCATCGGAGAAACACTGGATCATGGCGGCCGCCACCTCCAGTTCGTCCGGGTTGCGCGTGCGCCCTTGCTTGGCATCGTGCTGTTGCAGCCAATGCACGATCATCTGGCGTGCATCATGGCTGCTCTGTTGCAGTTTGCACGCAACAAGGTCATCGCGCATGCCCAACGCGGTGATCTCGCTTTGCAGGCCGACATGGAAAGCGCTTGCCGTGCGACTGCGCCACAGTTCGAAGGCTGACTGAAGCGCGCTGGTCAAGTCATCAGCGGCGTGGATGTTCGCCAAACCCTTGCGGCTTTCCTGCAGGTGCTGTTCGATCAGGGCCAATACGATCGCGCGCTTGTTCTCGAAATAATGATAGGGCAGACCGGTGCTCAAACCCGCGCGTGCCGCGATCTTCGCCATCGACGCGGCCTCGAATCCATCCTCGATGAAACACTCGCGTGCGGCGTCGAGAATGTCATGACGCTTTTG
>JBDTZK010000288.1:0-3834 GCA_040005195.1 Pseudoxanthomonas sp. | reverse complement strand
CGCTGAAGTCCGCCGGGCTGGACTACTACAACCACAACCTGGACACCGCGCCGGACTTCTATGGCGAGATCATCCACACCCGCGACTACCAGGATCGCCTGGACACACTGGAACACGTGCGCGATGCCGGCATGAAGACCTGCTGTGGTGGCATCGTCGGCATGGGCGAGTCACGTGCGCAACGTGCCGGTCTGCTGTTGGCGCTGGCCAACCTGCCGGCGCATCCGGACTCGGTGCCGATCAACCGGCTGGTGCAGGTGGAAGGCACGCCGCTGCACGGCACCGCCGAACTGGACCCGTTCGAGTTCGTACGCACCATCGCAATCGCACGCATTACCATGCCGCGCTCCATGGTCAGGTTGTCGGCCGGTCGTGAATCGATGAGTGACGAGCTGCAGGCGTTGTGTTTTTCTGCCGGCGCCAACTCTATTTTTTATGGGGAAAAACTGCTCACCACCGGCAATCCGGACGTGGAGCACGACCAGGCACTGTTTGTACGCCTCGGTCTACGGCCCATGGCCGTGCAGCGGGAAGAGGCCGCGCCAGTATCCGGCACCACCGTGCACGCCGACATTATTGAAGGTGGTCGCGTGGAAGACAGCAGCAGCAGCAGCGGAGCAAGCCACGCCTGTGGACGCGTCGCCTAAATCCATTCGGCCTGACCTGCACGAACGCATCCAGGCGCAGCGCAAACTGCGTATCGCCCAGGGACGCGTGCGCGTACGCCGCACGGTCGCACGTCGGGACGGCGTACGTGTGGAAGTGGATGGGCGCTGGCTGACCGAGTTCTGCAGCAACGATTACCTGGGTTTGTCGCAACAATTCGAAGTCGTCAGCGCACTGCAGGATGGCGCTGCGCGCGATGGTGCCGGCGCCGGTGCTTCGCATCTGGTCAGCGGCCACCATGCCGCACACGAAGCGCTGGAACGCGAAGTCGCGCAGTGGCTTGGCTATTCGCGTGCACTGCTGTTTGGCACCGGCTTCATGGCCAACCTGGCCGTGCAACAGGCGCTGTTGCAGGAAGACGGCGACGTCTGCGTGCAGGACCGGCTCAACCACGCCAGCCTGCTGGATGCTTCGCGCCTGGCGGGCTGCCGTTTGCGGCGCTATCCGCATGCCGACCCTGAAGGTGCATTGCGCCAGCTCAGACATGCACCGGAAGGCGCCGCGATGCTCGCCACCGACGGCGTCTTCAGCATGGATGGTGATGTTGCGCCGTTGCGTGCGCTCACCCTGGTCGCGCGCATGCAACAGGCCTTGTTGTATGTGGATGATGCCCATGGCGTGGGCGTGCGCGGCCCGGAAGGGCGCGGCAGCGTGGCAGAAGCCGGTCTGGGCATGGCCGAAGTACCGCTGCAGCTGGTAACACTGGGCAAGGCACTGGGCGGATACGGCGCAGTGGTAGTGGGCGATGACGGGTTGATCCAGCACCTTTGCGAAACTGCGCGCCCGTATATCTACACCACGGCGTTGCCGCCGGCCCAGGCCGCCGCCACCCTGGCGGCAGTCAAACACGCCCGCCGTGATCAATGGCGCCGCGAGAAACTTGTCGGACTGGTCAGTCGCTTTCGTGCAAATGCGCAACGCCATGGGCTGGAACTGCTGGCGTCGGATTCGCCGATCCAGCCGGTCATTTGTGGCGACGATCGCACCGCACTGGCCATGTCCGCAGCGCTGGAGAATGCGGGCTATCTGGTCACTGCGATCCGCCCGCCTACGGTGCCCGAAGGCAAGGCACGCCTGCGCATCACGCTGTCCGCCTTGCACACGACCACAGAGGTCGACGCGCTGGTGGAAGTGCTGGCGCGCTCGCGAGATGCCGTGCAGCGCGTGCGCGGCGGCGCCTGATTCGATGTCGTTGCATATTGAAGTTGTGGGCGAAGGTCCCGCGGTTGTCCTGATCCACGGCTGGGGCTTGCATGGCGGTGTATTCGCGCCTTTGGTCGATCGCCTATCAAGCGAATTCCAGTTGCATCTGGTCGATCTTCCCGGCCATGGCGACAGCCGTGAGAATGCGACACCGTTGACGTTGCAGGATTGTGTTCCGGAACTGCTTGCGCATACGCCGCCCGCCACCTGGATCGGGTGGTCGCTGGGCGGGTTGTTCGCAATGCATGCCGCGGCGATTTCGACACAGGTGCATGGGCTGGCGTTGATGGCCGCGACACCGCGCTTCGTGAGTGCACCAGACTGGCCGCATGCGGTAGAAGCATCGGTGTTTGAACAGTTCGGGCGTGACCTGCAGCAGGATTACCGCGGCACGCTGGCGCGTTTCCTGGCGCTGGACACGATCGGTTCCGAGCATGCGCGCGCCGAGTTGCGGACCCTCAAGGAAAACCTCTATTCGCGCGGAGAGCCGGCCGCCAGTGCGTTGCAGCAGGGTCTGGTCTTGCTGAAAGACACCGACCTGCGCGATGTGTTGCCCGGATTGAACGTACCCGGCCTGTGGATTTCAGGTCATCGCGACCGCTTGGTGCCGCCGATGGCGATGCGCGAGGCCGCCAAGCTCATGCCGCGTGGCCGTCATGTCGACATCGCGGGTGGCGGACATGCACCTTTCCTTGGTCATGCCGATCAGGTCGCCGCAGAGTTTCGCGTGTTCCTGACAGACGTCGCAGGCACGACGTAATCCACGATTGACTCCCTCCGAAACCACCCCATTTCGCGCTTGCGTCGCGTCTGCGCGCGCTGCCAGGATCACTCCCGCCATGAACGCACCCTTTGACCACCGCCACATCCGACGCGCCTTTTCGCGTTCCGCATCCGGCTATGACGCAGCGGCTGCCTTGCAGCATGAAGTGGAAAAACGCCTGCTCGAATCACTCGGCCACCTGGGGGAACGCACGCCACAGGTCGTGCTGGATGTTGGCAGTGGTCCGGCGCACGCGGCCGCCGCGATGCGCAAGCGCTGGCCGCGCGCGCAGGTGATTGCCATGGACATGGCCTTGCCGATGTTGCGCGAAGCAAAAAAGCAGACGGGTTGGTTCAAACCGTTTTCGCGCGTCTGCGCGGACGCGCGCGCGCTGCCCTTCGCCGATGGCAGTGCCGACGTGTTGTTCTCCAATCTGTGCCTGCAATGGGTGGAAGACCTGCCGGCGGTGTTCGCCGGTTTTCGTCGCGTGCTCAAGCCTGGCGGCTTGCTGCTGTGTTCAACCTTTGGCCCGGAAACCTTGATCGAACTGCGTGATGCCTTCGCCGACGCCGATGCATCACCGCATGTCAGCCGTTTCCCGCCCATCGCGCAATTCGGCGATGCGCTGCTGATGTCGGGCTTCCGCGACCCGGTGGTGGACCGCGATCGTTTCACCCTCACCTACGATGACCTGCCGGCGTTGATGCGTGAACTGCGCGCCATGGGTGCAACCAATGCACTGCAATCACGGCGGCACACGTTGACCGGGCGTTCGCGTTTCGCGGCAGCGAGCGCAGCCTATGAGCCGTTACGACGCGAAGACGGCAAATTGCCGAGTACCTGGGAAGTGATCTACGCCCATGCGTGGGCGCCTGCGCCCGGTGCGCCTCTCCGCGAAAACGGCGGTGCAGTGGCCGCGGTGCCCGTTTCGGCTATCCCGATCCGCCGCCGCGGCGACTGATCCGTTTTACGACTTGCCCACCACCACATCGCTGATCTGCATCACGGGTTGCAGGTCGGTGTAGTGGGCAATGTCGCCCAGAATTTCTGCCGCATGCGGTCCGAAACCCTGCTGGAAGGATTCCATGGAATCGCAGAAAACATGGCACATGGCCAAGTAGGTGGGCGTGCTGCCCGGCTCGCCACCCGATACGCCACGGTCGACGGTGTAATACAGGCAGTGGTCCCCCATACGTTGCTTG
>JBDTZK010000008.1:0-12981 GCA_040005195.1 Pseudoxanthomonas sp. | reverse complement strand
CATGCCAGCTGTCGCGGGTGGCCGCCAGCAACGGGGTCATGCCGGCCTGCACGTGATTCAGGTCGATGCCGTGGCCGATCAGCGCGCGCAGCAGGCGCAGGTCGGGTAGCACGGCTGCCAGCGTGACCAGACTGCGCTGGTCGCGTGGACTGGTTGGCATGGCGCGCGGATTGGCGCCCAGCTCCAGCAGTTCGAGTGCGCGCTCCACCCGGCCTGCGCGGGCGGCGGTGAACAGCGACGCGTCAAGATCTTCTTCTACCGCCGGCACTTCCGTCGAAGGCAGGGAGGCGCTGGAAGCGATCGGCTCCATCATCAGCACCGGCAGGCTGCGCGCCGCCGAGGCGCGCTGCAACACCCAATGCAGCAGCGGCAGCATCACCACGTAAATGACGGTCAGCATGATCCGCAGGTGTGCCGGCACCAGCCCAGGCCAGGCCAGTACGCCGCCGAAACCTATGGCGAGCGCGACCAGCGCGGCCACGCCAAGCCCGTGCCAGGCATGGATGTCGCGCTCGGCAAGTCCCTGCCACTGCGCGGCAAGAGAATCGCTTTCGCGCTCCAGTACATGCCACAGCGGCCAGGTACGCCACAAGCCAATCAACAGCGCACCGACCACGGCACTGAGGCCAAGCGCGGCAGGCAGGCTGCCACTCTGGCGCAGCGCACTCAGCGGCCAGGCGACCAGTGCCGCGGCGACCACGAAACCCGTCGCCCACAACACCAGCAAGCCCAGTGCATCCGCGCGCCAGGCCGAACCAACGGGCCGTTGCCGCGTGCGTCGCTGCCAGGACACCGCCAACGCCAGCGCGGGCTGCGCGAGCAATGCACCGACCGCGGCGATCCAACCACCGAAGCCCGTCAGGCTGGCCAGGCAGATACCAACGAACAACGAGAGTGCCGGCGCGTAGGCGGCCAGCGTGGCTTTCCTAGACATCGCCCCGCGACGCTCCCTGGGTATCGAGGTCGAAGATGCGCGGCGGGAACTGCACATGGAAACCCTGCGCCGCCAGGTTCTGGCGCACGGTCTCGGTGTTTTCGCGGGCCAGTTTGCGCTCGGGTGTCAGCGCGACTTCGAGCACGAACACCAGGTCACCGAGCGGCACACGCAGGGCTTCGGGGATGCGTTGGAAATCATCGCGGGTAGCAAGATAGACAAAGGTGTCGTCCTTGCGCTGGCTCTTGTAGACGTAGGCTTGCATCCGCGGGTGACGCGTCCTGCGTAAGGGGTGGTGAGGATTGTGGAGGAAACGCCGTCCCAGCGAAACCCGCAGTCGGTGCAAGGTGTGTGAAATGCGCGGTAAACACCTGTTTCGGCGCGTGCTGATGAACGTCACCGCTGTCGACACTCACATCACTGAATCCATCGCCACGCCGGCTGCGCATTAAGGGCGCGCGAATTCATTCGCCAGACCACTGGCTATACTTCGTGCCAGCCAGATCACGGAATACCGCGTGCAGCCATCGTCGTTGTTACCCATGCCTCCTTTGGCGATACGCGCTTTTACCGCCACCACCGCACTCGGTCGCGGCAGGCAGGCGCAAGCCGATGCACTGCAGGCGCAACGCGGCGGACTGCGGCGGAACGATTTTGGTGACGGCGATCGACTGGATTGCTGGATAGGCCGCGTTGACGGCATCGAAGATGCGCCGCTGCCAGCCGCGCTTTCAAAATGGGAATGCCGCAACAACCGACTGGCGTGGATCGCCTTGCAGCAGGACGACCTGATGCAGGCGGTTGAAGCCGCAGTGCTGCGTCATGGCGCAACCCGTGTAGCGGTCGTGGTGGGTACTTCCACCTCCAGCATCGGCGCGACGGAAGAGGCCTACACCCGTCTTTCCGGTGAAGCGGACGAGCGACGTTTCCCGCCCGACCTGGACCGTTCCGGCGTACACACGCCACATTCGCTGGGTGCATTCGTGCAGGACGCCACGGGTGCACAAGGGCCTTGCGTGACCATCGCAACGGCATGCTCCTCAAGCGCGAAAGTCTTCGCGCAGGCCGCACGGCTGATCCAGTCCGGGCTTGTCGATGCGGCGCTGGTGGGCGGCGTGGACACTTTGTGCGGCAGCGTGCTGTTTGGCTTCAACGCGCTGCAACTGGTCTCCACCGAACCTTGCCGGCCATTCGATACGACACGCGCGGGACTGTCGCTGGGCGAGGCGGGCGGTTTTGCCGTACTGGAGCGCGACGACGCCGAGCAACCGGCGCCACTGCAGTTGCGCGGCTATGGCGAATCCAGCGATGCCCACCACATGTCCGCACCCCACCCTGAAGGCCTGGGCGCGCAACTGGCCATGCGCGATGCGCTGGCGCGCGCCGGCGTCACCGCGGCCGATATCGGTTACCTCAACCTGCATGGCACGGCCACGCCGGCCAATGATTCGATCGAAGCCAAAGCCGTGGCCGCGATGTTTCCGCCGCAACTGCATGCCAGTTCCACCAAGGGCTGGACCGGCCACACCCTGGGGGCAGCGGGCATCGTCGAGTCGGTGATCGCGCTGCTGGCACTGCAGAACGGACTGCTGCCGGGCATCCTCAACAGCCATACCCCCGACCCCGCCTGTGGTCCGCAGATCCACTTCGACAATGCACAACACGACATCCACTTCGCCATGAACAACTCCTTCGGCTTCGGCGGCAACAACGCCTCACTGGTCTTCGGTCGCGCATGAGCACGCCGGTGCTGTCCGCCGGTATTGCCGGCATCGGTTTCTGGACCCGCGGACTGCCGTCGTGGGAAGCCGCCTGTGCCTACGTCAACGAGGGCACGCAACCGGAAAATCCACCGGCCCGACCTTCGCCACAGCTGCTGGCACCCAACGAGCGACGCCGCGCACCGGAAACCGTGGCCGTGGCACTGGAAGTGGCGTTGGCCGCCTGCACCGCCGCCGGGCGCGATCCGTCCACGCTGTCGTCGGTGTTCGCCTCCACCCATGGTGACCTGACCATCACCGACTACATGTGCGAAACCCTGGTCGGCGAACCGCGGACCATTTCGCCCACGCGCTTCCATAACTCGGTGCACAACGCGGCGGCCGGGTACTGGACCATCGGTGCAGGCGCGATGGCGCCGGCGACCGCCATCAGTGCCTACGACGCCAGCTTCGCCCAGGGCTTGCTGGAAGCGCTGGCACAACTGGCCACGGGCACCGATGCGGTGTTGCTGGTGGGCTACGACAGCAATGCAGCGGGTCCGCTGGCACACGTCTCGCGTAGCGAGGGCCTGCTGGGCGGCGCCCTGTTGCTGGTCGCCGATGCGCTGCCGGGGATGACCCGGCTGCAGGCCCGGGTCCAGGCGTGCGAGCCTGATGCGGCACCGCCGGAAGGAAAACTCGCGCAACTGGCAGCCGGCAATGCGATGCTGCAGATGCTGCCCCTGTTCGAGGCGCTGGCATTGCGTCATGGCCTGGCGGATATCACCGCCGGGCCGGGTACGCATCTACGGATGGAGATGACTTATGCCTGATTCGAAACGACTGGATCGCCACGATGTCGCGGTGGTAGTGCCGGCATTGAACGAAGTGCTGCGCATCCGCGAAGTGGTGGAAGGTGCACTGGCGTATTGCCCGAACGTGATCGTGATCGATGACGGATCAACCGATGGCACCCGTGAGCGCATCGCCGATCTGCCGGTGATCGTAGTGCAGCACGCCCGGCGCATGGGCAAAGGTGAATCCTTACGTGACGGATTCCGTGAAGCGCGGCGTCGTGGTTTCCGCGGCGTGCTGACCATGGACGGAGATGGCCAGCACAGCGCCCACGACCTGCCGCGCCTGCTGGACGCCGCCAATCGCCATCCGGGCTGCATCGTGATCGGCGCGCGCCTGCGCAAGCGCGCATCGCAACCGACCTATCGCCGGCTGGCCAATGAGTTCGGAGACTGGGGCATTGCCTGGGGCACCGGCTACCAGGTGGCCGACAGTCAGAGCGGGCAGCGCTTCTATCCCGCGGACGTGCTGGCACTGGAAGACGTGCCGGGCGAAGGCTTCGTGTTTGAAGCGCAGATCGTGATCTCTGCGGCGCGCACGCTGCACACACGTTGCGTCTCGGTCCCCATCGAATCGCGCTACCGCTGCGCCGGCAGCGACGAACAGTTCCGCGCCAGCCACTTCCGCCCGTTGACCGATCTTTACCAGATCACCAGCCACATTGTCCTGCAGGCGGTGCGCTACGGCGGTCTTCCCGCGGTGTATCGCAGCATCAAAGCCAACCCGCCGATCATCGACGACCCCAGCGGGGAGTTTGGTGAAGCCATGGCGACCAACGAAGCCAGGAAACCCGCATGAATGCAGCCGCCACCGATGTCGTGATCCTGGGCGGCGGCCTTGCCGGGCTGACCCTGGCGATCCAGTTGAAGCAGCGCGAACCCGGCATCGCCGTGACCGTACTCGAACGCCGCGAGCATCCGGTGCGTGAGGCAGCATTCAAGGTCGGCGAATCAACCGTGGAAATCGGCGCGCATTATTTCTCCAGCGTGCTCGGCTTCCGCGAACATCTGGACAATGAGCAGATCCGCAAGTTCGGCTTCCGCTTCTTCTTTTCCGAAGGCAGCAATGAGATCGATCACTGCACCGAGTTGGGCGTGAGCAAGTTGCTGCCGGCGCCCTCGTGGCAACTGGATCGCGGCCGCTTCGAGAACTTCCTCGGCGAACAGGCGCGTGTGCTGGGCGTAGATTTCCTTGATGGCGCGGTGGTCCGCAGCATCGAGCTGCAGCAAAACGACAAGCCGCACGCAGTCACCTTCGAGCACGCGGGACAGCAGCAGACGCTCGCCGCTTCGTGGGTGGTGGATGCCGCGGGCCGCGCCGGACTGATCAAGCGCAAGCTCGACCTGGCACAGGCCAATGACCACGACGCCAATGCGGTGTGGTGGCGCGTGGATGGTCTGGTCGATCCCGACCAGTGGTCCGATGACCCCGCCTGGCTGGCACGTTGCACGCCGCCGGATCGCTGGCGCTCGACCAATCACATGTGTGGCCCGGGTTACTGGTTCTGGCTGATCCCGCTGTCCTCCGGCGCACATTCGCTGGGTATTGTCTGCGACGCGAAGATGCATCCGCTGGAGACCATGAACACGCACGAAAAAGCGATGGCATGGCTGCACCAGCACCAGCCGCAGGTCGCACGTTCGCTGGAGAAACCCGAACACACGTTGCAGGACTTCCTGTTCCTGCGCCATTTCTCGCATGGCTGCAAACAGGTGTTCAGTGGCGACCGCTGGGCGCTGACCGGCGATGCCGGGCTGTTCCTGGACCCGTTCTATTCACCGGGCAGCGACTTCATCGCGATGGGCAATACCTTCATCTGCGACCTGATCGGAAAGGACCGCGCCGGACAATCGTTCGCGCCGTACGCGGACATCTACCAGCAGATGTATCTGTCCTTCTACGAGAACACGCTGACCCTTTACCAGGACCAGTACGCCCTGTTCGGCGACGCGCAGGTGATGCCGGTCAAGGTGATCTGGGACTACACCTACTACTGGGCACTGCTGGCGCCGTTGTTCTTTGGCGAACGACTCACCGATATCCGCCTGATGGGCAAGCTGCGGCCGCAATTCATGGAAGGCCGCCAGCTGAATCTGTCCATACAGGCATTACTACGTGAATGGGGTGAACGCAACACCACGCCGCTGACCCCCGATGACCGCTTCCTCAACCAGCACGACGTGGACTGGTTCCACGAAATGAACCGTGCACTGCTCGACGAACTGGACGACGCGACTTTTCTGCAACGCATCGGTGACAACGTGGCACGCATGCGATGGCTGGCACGGGAAATCCTGGCGCGCGCGCGCAGCGTGCATGCCAGCATCGATGACCATGGGCTGGACATACTGCTCAAGAATGCGGAAGACAGCGAAATTTCACTCGCGCCACTCTGGTACGCCGACGCGGCGTAGCGGATTTTCGGGGGCCGTTTCGTCAAGACCGCGACGAAAAAAAACAGAGCGCCATCTCGGCAGGACCCAAACAGCGAATGTCTGGTCAAGCCGGAATGACGCTGCTCTGTCCGCGCACTGCACTGGAAAGCCAGCGCATCACGCCATATAACAGAACGCCGGGGTCAGTCTCCCAATCCTGCCCCATCCTTGGGTGCAGCGAGCCAGGCGCCGACATCTTCTCCAAGCGCTTCGACGGTGCGGTCCAGCACTGAACAGGAGCCCTTGAATCCAGCGAAAGCGCCGCCCATCGAATTACGGCGCGCCTTGAACGCCGCGACCTTGGTGCCATTTTCAAACAGCGTGCCGCGAACCTTGGTGAATTTCTGGTGCCCCAGGAACGCATTGCCCATGCTCACTGCATCGACGATCTCCAGCTTCAGTGAGCGCCCCGCAGAGGTGTCGGGATCTTCGGCAACCAGCTCCACCGGCACGCTGGCGTTTTCCTTGATGAACATGGCGAGCCGCTCACCAAGGCTGCACTCGGTCTTTATCGCGTCTGAAATGTCATTGTCTTCCGCATAAGGAACCGGGTTCTGGATCCTGATGGCTTGCGCAGACGCATTGCCTAGAACTGCAAACATCAAGCACGCAAATGTAGCGCTGAGCTTCCCTTTCATATTTCAATTTCCCTTGGTTGATGTGGTGTTTCAAAGGATGACCGATCACCCCATGCCGCCATTGATCCCGATCACCTGGCCGTTAATGTAACCGGCATCAGCCGTGCACAGGAAAGCGACCAGCGCGGCAACCTCCGTTGGCTTGCCCGCACGACCCGCCGGCACGATCTGCTTGATCATTTCAGGTGGAAAAGCCGCGTTGACCATGCTGCCCTCGATCACGCCTGGCGCGACCACGTTGACGGTGATGTTGCGGGTCGCCATTTCGCGGGCGAGCGATTTGGATGCGCCATGCAACGCGGCCTTGGCCGCCGCGTAGTTGGCCTGGCCACGATTGCCGAGCACGCCGGCCACCGAAGAGATGCTGACAATGCGACCCCAGCGCGTGCGCGCCATGGGCATCAGCAGCGGCTGGGTGACATGGAAGAAACCGTGCAGCGATACGTCGATCACGCGCTTCCATTGCGCCTGCGACATGCCCGCCATCGGCGCGTCGTCGTGGATGCCGGCATTGTTGACGATCACCTGGATCGGCCCAGCTGCCAGCAATGCCTCGATGGCCTTGCCAGTCGCCTCGCCATCGACAACATCGAACGCCACGGCTTCGGCGCTGCCTCCCGCGTCCTGGATCTCGGCGACCACGGCCTCGGCGCGGGCGAGGTTGTCGTTGGCATGGACGATGACATGCAGGCCGTCAGCGGCCAGGCGTTTGCTGATGGCGCTGCCGAGGTCGCCGCTGCCGCCAGTGACGAGTGCGCGCTTGCCCAATGCGTGCGTGCCGAGTGTGTTCATTATTTCTTCCCCGCGTATTCAGTCCGTTGATTCTGCATCACGTCGCCACTTTGTGTGGCGGAGTATGTGGCTGCTGTTGGGATGAGCTCCTGAGAGCGGCTTGCTGGTGGGGCTGCCTCGCGGCAGCGCCTACAACGCGTCCCGCAGCATCACCGAGGCGCGGCCTTCGGCCAGCCGCGTGCCGCCGTGGTGAATGCGAAAGACGTATTGCTGGCTGGCTTCGCTTTCCACCAGCACCTCGGCCTCGCACTCCAGCATGCCGGGCAGCAGGTCGATCCGGGCCATATGCAGTTGCACGCCGCGCAGCGCAACCAGAAATCCCCCGCGCGCGCGCGTTCCGTTTTCCTGCGCGCGCAAGCCGCCGTGCACCGCCATGGCCTGCGCGCCGTATTCGCACAGATGCAGCGCGCGCAGCTGGCCGTGCGAGCGCAACGGGTGATCGGGATTGACATGGTTGTGTGCGCGCAAATGCACGCGCTGGGCATTCCATGACGTCACTTCATCCCACAGGCACATGTCACCCTGGTGGGGAATCATCGCTTCGATCTGTTCACGCGTGAGCATTGGCGACCCCGCTGACCGGTTGCCGCGACACCAGCAGGGCGAGCACGAAATTCGCGAACACGCCCAACGCCACCGTGGTGCCGATGGCACGCAACACCGGGATGGACGACAACGCCAGCAGGCTGAACACCAGCAGCGTCATCAGGCTGCAGACGATCAACGCATGCAGGGTGCGCAGCTGGTCGGCGCGGTCGTCGCCGGCATGGTCGAAGAACAACGCGTAGTCCAGTCCCAGGCCCGCCGCAAGAATCAACGCCACCAGATGAAACAGGTTGAGTTCGACGCCCGTGCCGCGCAGCACGGCCAGGATCAACAACGTGGTCAGCGCCATCGGCAGCAACACACGCCATACGCGACGCGGCTGCCGCAACGACAGCCACACGGTCAGGGTCAGCAACACCGCTGCCACACCGAGTGCAGCCAGCACGCGCCCGCGATACGCGGCGACCAGTGATTCGGAGGCCGCTTTCATGTCCAGCAATTGCGCGCCGTGGGCCGTCGCCACCTGCGCGACTGCGGCAGGATCGTGCAATCCACTCAGCGACACCAGTGCGGTGACATGTCCACCACCGTTCAACAACAGGCCCTGCACGCTTGCCGCAAGCGGCGTGCCGTGCAGATCCGCGCTGGTCAGCGGACGCGCCACGCGCGCCATTTCGATGTCGGCCGCGAAGGGGTCGAAAGCGTCGGCGTTGAACGGTGAACTTCCCACGACGTTCGCCAGCAGAGGTCGCAGTTCTTCAGGACCTGGCAACCGCTGCTGCCGTTGCTGTTGTGTCGATGCGCTGGGCAGGTAACGCGAGGCCATGTCGTAGCCATCCAGCGCGCCGGCAATGACCAGTTGGTCGAGCGCAGGACGCAAGTTTTCCGATGCCTGCAGAACGCCTTCTTCCTTCGCCCCGGCCAGCGTGAGCACATAGCGCACGTCGGGCGCACCCAGCTCATCGCGCAATACCGCGTCCTGGGCCAGGGCAACGGGCGGCACCGGGGTCAGCTTGGACAGGTCGTTCTGCCACAGTGCGCCGGGCGCCCAAGCGATTACCGCGACTGCTGCCAGCGCCACGACCAGCAGCGACCACTTCGGTCGCGGCAACCGCGCAATGCCACGCCACATTTTTTCGAGCATCGGCGAATCAGCGAAATCACGCGGTGCCGGATCGATCAGGGCGGGCAGCAGAAACCGTGTACTGATCGCCGCCGCCGCCAGTCCGGCAATGGTGAAGGCGGCGAGTTGTTTCAATCCATCCACGCCGGAAAACAGGAAGGTCACGTAGGCGATGCAGGTGGCCACCACGCCGGTGGCCAGCGTCGGCCACAGCGAACGTGCATTGGCCCACGGCGAAATACCGGGCCGCTGATGGCTGAAGAGATGGATCGGATAATCCTGGACCACACCGATCAGGGTGAAGCCGAACGCCACGGTGATGCCATGCACACCGTCGAACAACGCGACCACTGCCGCCAGGCCGGCAAGCCCTGCCGTGGCCAGCGGCAAGGCGCCCAGGATCGGCATCTTCCAACTCCGGTACGCGACCCACAGCAGCAGGATCAACCCGATCGTGTCGACCAGGCCAATCCATTGCGCTTCGGCCGCCGTGCGCCCGCCGATCTCCACCGAGAACGCGCCCGGCCCCGTCAGCACCAGCGTGCTTCTGGTTCCTTTGCTGACCTTGGCGAAATCCGCGTGGATCGCATCGACCGCCGCCTGCTGCCCGGTGGGATCAAAGCCCGCCGCGCGGGTCTGCGCGACCAGCAACACCTTGTTCCCGGCACGGTCGAACCAGACCTCGTGCAGGCGTTGTGGTGCATTAGCCGGTTGCCAGCTCTCCGCGAGCTTCAGCGTTTCCAGAGTCGGGTCCGACGGCAGCAGGGGTTCGATCAGGGCGGCGGCAGGCGAGCCCAGATCCTGCACGCGCGCATCGAGTTCGTCGCGCAGGAACGCTGCGTCCAGTGGCTGCGCATCAAAGGTACTGGTCAACAGGTAACGATACGGACGCAGGCGCGCGGGAATCGCGTCCAGGCTGGCCTCGCCGCCGTTGGCGACCAGGGCGAACTCAGGACGCGCCGCGAGTGCCGCACGCAACGCCTGCGATTGCAGCGCCAAGGCTTGTGCATCGGCGCCTTCGATCGACATCAGCAGCAAGCGCGAACCCGGACCTTCCCCCAGTTCGTCGATCAACAATTTCTGCGCCGGCGTTTCAGCCGCAGGCATGAACTTGCGCAAGTCGCCGCTGAGCTGCAGTCGCTGGCTGATCGCCCAACCCGCCACCGCCAGCAATGCAAGCCACAACAGCGCCAGCGCGATGCGGCCGCGCGCGGTCAGCATCAGCGCGACGCGCCCGCGTGGCACAGCGCCGCCAATGCTTCAGCAGTCTTTGCATTGGCGGCGGCATTGGCCGCACCGGCCAGCAGTGTGCGCTGCAGGTCGCCTTTTAGCGGGCGCGTTTCGATGCAGCGCAGTTCCGCACCGCGTCCGTACAAGGTGATATCGCGCACGCCAGTGGCCGCTTGTGCAGACAGCGGCGCCAGCACCAGCGTCCACTGCTGCTGCGTGCCTTGCGTGGTCAGCCGGTAGTGCTTTTCGAGCGAGGCGCGGTCACCGGACAGCAATGCACCGAAACTGGTCTGCAGCCCGGCCAGTTCAGGCACCCGCGACAACGAGAACGTACGCGGCGCCTTGCCTGCGCGGGCAATGCTTGCCTGACCCTTGCGCAGGGTGGTGGTCTCCACATACGGCGCGCGAACCTCACGCACCAGTGTGTCGTTGTCAGGCCGGCGATATTCGCCTTCGATGCGCAGGGGCGCCTTCAGCATCGCCGAGCCGCGCAGCTCGACGAAAGCGGTGCGCATGGGCGCCGGACGTGCCAGCTTCTGCAGGATCCAGCCCGCGTCGGCGCGCGCGCCGGCCAGGTTGTCAGGCGCTGCGGCGCACGGCAGTACGGCGCTGCACAGCAGCATCAGCATCGGCATGTTCAATCGCCACGATGCGCGGTGCATCCACTGCGGACGGCGAACTGCCTTCATCTTCGTTGCCCCAGAAATCATAGAAATTGAACCAGTTGTAAGGTGCGAGACGCGCGTAATGTTCCAGCCTGCCGGCGTAACGCTGGATAAGCGAGAGCACGGCCTGCGCGCGCTGCTGGCGCGGCACGGCGACGCTGTCGCTGAAAGTTTCGAACGACAGGTGATATCGGTGGCCGCCTTGATACAGACCGAATGCCAGCGCCACCGGCACCTTCAATGCCGAGGCGATCAGCCACGGCGCGGTCGGGAACGGTGCGTCGCGGCCCAGGAATTCCGCATTCAATGCCGGTTCGCCTGGGCGTGCGCGGTCCACCAGCAATGCCACCAGCGCGCCTTCGTCGGTGGCCTGCTTGATGGCCATGGCGATGGAAGGGCCATCCTGGCCCGCGTCGATCACGCCGGCGGCGATCTCGGGATTCAAGGCATCCAGCAACTGCGTCATCGCAAGGTTGTGCGCTTTGTCCAGGACCACGCGGATCTTGTAATCGGGTTTCTGCTGGGCGAGTACCCGCATCACTTCAAAGCTGCCCAGGTGCGAGCCGAACAGCAGCACGCCCTGGCCGCGATCAAGCACCTCATGCAGTTCCGGCAACCCGGTGACGCGCACGTCGAACCCGCCGAAGCGCCCGGACAGCAGGAACACGCGATCCAGGATGGTCGCAGCGAAGGTATGGATGTGGCGTGCCACCGACCACAGACTGGCCGGCGCGCCAAACACGCGGCCGAGATAGGCGCGCGACGCGCGGCGCTCGGGTCCGCGCACCAGCAGGAAGTACAAGGTGATCGGATACAGACAGAGGCGGCTGATACCACGGCCGCCATGGCGCGCGATGCAGCGGATCACCCACAGGGCAAAACGGCCGCCGCCTTCAGGGCGCTGCTTCCAGTTGGCACTCATGGCGCGGACACTTCGGACACGATCTCGCCACTGGCGAGCACGTCGATGCCGCGCAGCACGCGGAAACGCCAGCGCGGCGCCTCGCCCTGCAATTCGACTTCGGCTTGTTGCCCGGGAAACAACGGCTTCATGAACTTGACCTGCGGCAGGCGCATCGCCGGCAATTCGCCATGGGCAAGCTCCAGCGCATCGATCACGCGATCAAGCATGACGACGCCCGGAACGATCGGCTGGCCGGGGAAATGTCCCGGCAGGCATGGATGGTCCGCTGAAATGATGAACTGCATGCCGCTCCCTTCCCCCGTGGCTGATGCTGCTTCCCTCAGCCTAGGATACCGGAGCGCCGCCTGAACGAGCTGGCCACCGCAGGCCGCGCGCGCATGGGCCGCGTCAGCGCAGCAACGCATTCCAGAACCGCGGCCCCAACTGACCCATCTGGGTCACAAACTGCCATGCATTCCGATACGGGCGGTGTGGAAACCGGCGGATACGCAACTGGTATTCGATGACGAAGAACACGCCGACAATGCCGTAGTTGAGGAGGTTGGCGAATATCGACCATTGCTCATCGGTCACTGACAATGCCGGCGAAGTGCCCAGCTGGGCCAACACGCCACTGGGCACCGCGCACAGCGCCAGCGCCAAGTTGGCCAACGCCAGTAACGACAACATCAGCGCCCACGCGACAGTGAGTTGGCGGGTATAGCGATGCAGCGCCGGCGTCATCGGCATTCCCGCCTGCGCATACAGGCCTTCCACGATGCGGGTAATCAGGGGCACCCTGCCCGCAGACAGGGTTCTGCCGAACAACCAGGCAGCCAGCGCGATGAACGCCACCGGCGGTACCAGCAACGGCATCAATGCATAGCGTGATTGCGAGATCCACCACAAGGCGACCAGGCACAGCGCGACTGCCGACAACGCCCACAGGCGGCGCTTGAGCAAGGGCTCGAGCAAGAGCAGCAACACGACGTCCGCCATTGCAATGGCCGCCCAGCCGCCGTCTGCAGCCGGGGGACGACGTTCATTGCCGCTCACTGGGTCGTGATCATCGGAAGCACTGCGAGTGATCGATCCACAACCAACGCGATTCCATCCTGGTCGATGTGGGCCGGACATTGGGGCCACATCGCCCGAACGA
>JBDTZK010000287.1:0-3845 GCA_040005195.1 Pseudoxanthomonas sp. | reverse complement strand
GCTGCGGCCACCGAGGGCAAAAAAAGCGGGCGCGATCCATTCGTTGGATGGCGCCCGCGTTCTTTGCGTGCCCGGCAATTGCTGGCGGCCAGCGTGGGATTGGTGGCGTTTCTGTTCCTTGCCGGCTACGCCTTGGATCGTGCCTTTGTCAGCACCGCCGAGCAGAACCTGCGCTATCGGCTGAAGGGCTATGCGATTTCCTATGCCAACAAACTGGAATTCGGCCGTGATGGCAGTCTGATTGCGCCGGAGTTGCCGGTGGATCCGCGCTTCAATCAGCCTGGCAGTGGCCTGTATGCGGAAGTCACCTTGCCCGACGGGCATTGGGGTTCAGACTCGACGCTCGGCCCGAAACTCCCTGGCACCAGCCTGCTCAGTCCGTTGCAGGAACGATTCGAAGGTCCCTTGCCGATGACCCTGATCAACGGCGAGGAAGGCGACGTCTATCGCTTCGGCCTGGGCACGATCTACGCCAATCGCGGGCCCGATGGCGAGTTTCCGTACTCGATCTATGTGTCTGAAGACGCCGGAGTGCTGGGCACGCAGCTGCGTACGTTCCGGGGTGCGTTGTGGGTCTATCTGGGACTGGCCGGCTTGTTCCTGCTGTTGCTGCAGGTGGCGGTGTTGAACTGGAGCCTGCGGCCGCTGCAACGCGTGATCAGCGAACTGACCCGCGTGCAACGGGGGCAGGCCAGTCGCATGACCGAGCGGCATCCACGTGAACTGGAACCGTTGACCGAAAGCATCAATGCGTTCGTAGAGAGTGAGCGCGAGAACCTGGACCGTCAGCGCAACACGCTCGCCGACCTGGCGCACAGTCTGAAGACGCCACTTGCGGTGTTGCGTTCGCAACTGGACGAGGGCATCCACGCCATTGCCCTGCGCGATGAGCTGGATACGCAGTTGAAGCGCATGAACAACCTGGTGTCGTACCAGCTGGCGCGCGCGGCCTCCAGCGGACACGCGCTGTTCGCCGCGCCCGTCCCTATCGAGTCCAACGCCGAGGAAATCGTGCGCGGGCTGGAGAAGGTGTATGCAACCAAGGGAGTCATCTGCGAATTCGAGATCGACCCGGTGGCGCGTTTCTACGGTGAGCCCGGCGATTTGCAGGAGCTGTTGGGCAACTTGCTGGAGAATGCATTCAAGTGGGCACGCGGCCGTGTGCTCTTGACCGCCACGCCCACCCAGACGGTAGACAACCGTCGTGCTGGCCTGCTGCTGGCGGTGGATGACGACGGCCCAGGCATCGCCGAGGAAGACGTGGCACATGTATTGCAGCGTGGCGTGCGTGGCGACGAGCGCGTGCAGGGCCATGGCATCGGCCTGGCCATCGTGCAGGATCTGGTACGCGGTTACCGGGGTGAGTTGCAGGTGCTGCGTTCGACCGAACTGGGTGGCGCACGTTTCGAGGTGTTGCTGCCGCAAGGCCTGTAAGCGCGGGCAGCGCCTGCGCCTAGGATTTTTCGGTTGATCCGTAGAAGCGCTGCAGGTGCGCGGCAACCTTCGGCATCTCGGCGTGCAACAGGGCGGGTGCGGAGAAGTGGATTTCGCTGGTGACGGCGAAGAACTCCTGCGGTGATTCACTGGCATAGGCGTCGATGGCCGTGTCCTGTCCAGCCTCCACCTGTTTGCAGAAATCGTTGTACTGGGTCTGGAAATCGGCAGCCCACTGGCGTTGCCAGGCACCAGGCAGTGGTGGCGTGCCATCCATCGCGCCGTCCAGCGCGTCCAGTTTGTGTGCCATCTCGTGAATTGCCACGCAAAAGCCGCTAAAGGGATCGGCCAGGTCGGCCTGCACGTCCGCCCACGACAGGATCAACGGGCCAGCGTCCCAGGATTCGCCGATCAGTTCGTCTTCGTACTCGTGCAAGACGCCCGCGGCATCCAGATGTTGGCGTTGCACGCGGAAAGCTTCCGGATACACCAGCAGTTGCGACCATCCACGGAGTCCCTTCGCACCGAATCCGAGCAGTGGCAGGCAGCACAAGGCCGCCAGCTGCAGGCGCTGCAGGTCGTCGAGGGCAAGGCCCGCCAGTGGGGTGATGGTTTTTTCGTGCAGGAAGCGCGTGCTCAATGATTGCAGCGCGTCTTCCTGGTTGGCGGAAAGGCCATGCAGCAGGCGAACCGATTGGCGCATGTCGCGCCAGGTCGAAGTATCAAATGAAACAGGCGGGCGCTGCAGCCAGCCAAACAGCGATCCGATCAGCGGAACATGCCAGGCAGGAAGCTGTGCCATTTCGGCGCGCGCGCGCGGGGTAGCGCGTCGTCATCGCCACCACCGCCACCGCTGCCACTGGTGTGTACGCTTGACGCGGGCTTTGCGTACTTGCTGCGGGTGGCCGTGGCCTTGGGATGCGAGCCGCTATTGGCAGGGGCATCCTCACGCGCCAGTGTTTCCGTTTCCGGGCAGCCGCCTGTGTCTGCCGCCGGGTGGCGTCCGTTCTGGGCCATTGCCTGGGCGCAGGCGCAGGTCAACAACAAGGCGAGGCCGATACGCAGCATGGGAGACTCCTGTCAGGCGGGGTTGAGTGAGACCGCGCGAACTATAACGCGGTTCCCCCCGTGGCTGCCTTTCTGGCGGCCCCTTGGCTGAACCTGGTGCGCTGCAGCAGGCACATAGGCCGGGATCATGCAGACTTTGCTGCATGCCTCTCCGTGCCGATGAATCCCTGACCGCCCCGACCCTGCGCCGTGCCTTGATTGCGGGCGCGCGACGGGTCATCGCCGGGCGCGATGGGCTGAACCGCATCAACGTGTTTCCGGTGGCCGATGGCGACACGGGCAACAATATGGCTTCAACGTTGGGCAGCGTCCTCAATGGTGCGCTCAGCCAGCGCAGCCGCCATGCCGGCGAACTGCTGTCGCGGGTGGGGGACGACGCCATTGATGGCGCGCGCGGCAATTCGGGTGCGATCCTCGCGCAGTTCCTGCACGGCGTGGCTGAGCGGGTGAAGACACTGCCTTCATTGGATGCCCAATCGCTGTCCGAAGCGGTACGCCATGGTGCCGCGTCTGCGCGACTGGCCCTGGCCAAGCCGGTGGAAGGCACCATCGTCAGCGTGATTTCCGCGTTCGCCGAAGAATTGGAACGCAACACCGACCCCACGGGTGACCGTGGTTCGCGCGTGGGCTTTGCACGTGCGCTGGTACGCGCGCGTCGCGCGCTGGCCGACACGCCGACACAGCTGGCCGTGTTGCAGAAGGCCGGCGTGGTGGATGCCGGGGCCAAGGGATTCGTGGACATGCTGGAAGGCATCGCCGAATTCATCGAAGGTGGCCCGCGTGCGATCCGACTGCATGGCATGCCTGTCACCGCAGCGAACGAAAGCCATGAAATCGTGGTGCACGACCACGCGGTGGATCCGCAGCGTCGCTGGTGCAGCGAATGTCTGCTGCTGGGCGGCGAACTGGACCGCGAACGTCTGCGCATCGCGCTGGAAGCAGCCGGTGCCGATTCCATCGTCATCGCCGGTGGTTCCAGCCGACTGCGCGTGCATGCGCATGCCGCCAGCCCGCAGGAGGTGTTCGATGCCTGCGCTGAATTGGGCGTGGTCGAGGCAATGAAGGCCGACGACATGCTGCGCCAGCAGCGCAGCGCGGCATCAGGGCTGCGCGTGGCCATCGTCACCGACAGCGCCGCGGACCTGCCCGACGCCATCGCCGAGCGCCATGCCATCGCCGTGGTGCCGGTGCGCGTGGACCTGGACGGCCGCGAGTACATGGACAAGATCGGGCTTACCACGCACGAGTTCTATCGACGCATGGCGCAGTCGCAGCAATTGCCGCGGACCAGCCAACCGCCGCCGGGCGATTTCTCGCGCCAGTTCGAGCTGGCGTTGGCCCAT
>JBDTZK010000286.1:0-3858 GCA_040005195.1 Pseudoxanthomonas sp. | reverse complement strand
CATTCCGGTGATCCTGGCTGACCACGTGTCGGACGAAGACGGCACCGGTGCTGTACACACCGCTCCCGGTCATGGCCAGGAAGACTTCGTGGTCGGCCAGAAATACGGCCTGATTGAAAAGTACACCGCCGCCCAGATGAATCCCGTCGATGGGCGTGGCGTGTATCTGCCGTCCACGCCGCCTGCGGGCGACCTTGTGCTGGCGGGCCTGCATATCTGGAAAGCCAACGACGCCATTGTTGAAGTGCTGCGCGCGAGTGGCGTGCTGCTGGCGTTCCACAAGTTTGAACACAGCTATCCGCATTGCTGGCGTCACCGCACGCCGGTGGTGTTCCGCGCCACGCCGCAGTGGTTCATCTCGATGGAGCAGGCCAACCTGCGCAGCGACGCGCTGGCTGCGATCAAGCAGGTCACCTGGTATCCGACCTGGGGCGAGGCGCGCATCGCCGGCATGGTCGAAGGCCGGCCGGACTGGTGCATCAGCCGTCAGCGCACCTGGGGCGTGCCTATCACCTTGTTCGTGCACCGGGAAACCGGCGAGCCGCATCCGCGCACGGTCGAACTGATGCGCACCATCGCTGACAAGGTGGAGCAGGGCGGCGTCGATGTCTGGTATTCGCTGGATGCCGCCGAGCTGCTGGGCGATGAAGCCGCGCATTACGAAAAAACCACTGACATTCTGGATGTCTGGTTCGACTCCGGCGTTACCCATGAAGCGGTATTGCTGGAACGCGGTTTCGGCAAACCTGCCGATCTGTATCTGGAAGGTTCCGACCAGCATCGCGGCTGGTTCCAGTCTTCGTTGCTGACCGGCGTGGCCATCGACAAGCACGCGCCCTACAAGCAGTGCCTGACCCATGGGTTCACCGTGGACGAGAACGGCCGCAAGATGTCCAAGTCGCTGGGTAACGGCATCGAGCCGCAGGACATCATGAAGACGCTCGGTGCGGACATCCTGCGCCTGTGGATCGCCTCGGCCGACTACAGCAATGAAATGTCGCTGTCGCAGGAAATCCTGAAGCGCAATGCCGACGCCTATCGTCGCCTGCGCAATACCGCGCGCTTCCTGCTCAGTAACCTGGACGGTTTCGACCCCGTACGTGATCTGGTGCCTGCGGCCGAGATGGTCGCGCTGGACCGTTGGGTGGTGCACCGTGCATTCGAAGTGCAGCAGAAGGTCATCGCCGCCTACGAGCGTTATGACTTCGCCGAAATCGTGCAGGTGCTGCTGAATTTCTGCAGCGTAGACCTGGGTTCGCTTTACCTGGACGTGACCAAGGACCGTTTGTACACGATGCAGCAAAATTCAAGTGGAAGGCGCTCAGCGCAGACCGCGATGTTCCATATCCTGGAAGCATTCACGCGCTGGGTTGCGCCCATCCTCAGCTTCACCGCCGATGAGATATGGGGCTTCCTGCCGGGCGAACGCACAGCCAATGTGTTGTTCTCCACCTGGTATGAAGGCCTGGTGCCTCTACCCGCGGATGCGCCATTGAATGCGGAAGATTTCGACAAGCTGCTGGCGCTGCGCGAGCAGTTGTCCAAGGTGTTGGAACCCATGCGTGCCAATGGCGTGATCGGCGCTGCCCTGGATGCGGAAATCACCGTTTCAGCCAGTCCGGAGCTGGTTTCCCGATGGCAGCCTCTTGCCGATGAGTTGAGGTTTCTTTTCATCAGTGGCGACGTCACCGTGACCGCTGTCAATGCCGACGAAGTGTTTGTGCTGGCGCAACCGACCACCAAGACCAAGTGCGTGCGCTGCTGGCACCGACGCGCTGATATTGGAACGGATGCGTCGCATCCCGATCTTTGCACGCGTTGTGCCAGCAATGTGGATGGCGCCGGCGAAACAAGGAAGTGGTTCTGATGGACAAGCCCGCGCGCAACGCGTTGTCCTGGCTGGCACTTTCGGTAGTGGTCATCGTGCTGGACCAGTGGAGCAAATCCTGGGTGCTGGCCAGCCTGCCCGAATACACGGCTGTTCCGGTCATTGACGGATTCTGGAACTGGTATCGCACTTACAACACTGGTGCGGCATTCAGTTTTCTGAGTGATGCCGGGGGTTGGCAGATCTGGTTCTTCACCTTGCTGGCCATTGCGATCAGTGGGCTGCTGGGATTCTGGTTGTCGCGCACGCAACGCGGCGACTGGCAGCAGGCAGCGCCCTATGCGCTGGTCATCGGCGGTGCGCTGGGCAACGTCATCGATCGTCTGATCCATGGCCACGTCATCGATTTCATCCAGTGGCACTGGCGTGATAATTACTGGCCGTCGTTCAATATCGCCGACTCGGCCATCGTGGCCGGTGCCGTCGGTATCGCTCTGTTCGGCCTGTTTGACGCCAAAAACAAGGCCAAGGGTTCATAATCACGATATGGACGTCCTGCTCGCCAATCCCCGCGGTTTCTGTGCCGGTGTCGACCGCGCCATCGAAATCGTGAAGCGCGCCATCGAAACACTGGGCGCGCCGATTTACGTGCGCCATGAAGTCGTCCACAACCGCTTCGTGGTCGAAGACCTGCGCAACCGCGGTGCGGTGTTCGTGGAAGAACTCGATGAAGTGCCCGACGACGCCACCGTAATCTTCAGCGCGCATGGTGTGTCGCAGGCGGTACGTGCCGAAGCGGCTTCGCGCGGCCTGAAGGTGTTCGATGCCACGTGTCCGCTGGTGACCAAGGTGCACATCGAAGTCGCGCGCCATTGCCGTGCCGGCCGCGACGTGGTGTTGATTGGCCATGCCGGTCACCCGGAAGTGGAAGGCACCATGGGCCAGTGGAACAACGAAGGCGGCAGCGGGCGCATCTATCTGGTTGAGGACATCCATGGCGTGGCGACGCTTGACGTCAGCCAGCCCGACAACCTGGCCTACACCACCCAGACCACGCTGTCGGTGGATGACACCCGCGGGATTATCGAGGCACTGCAGGCACGCTATCCCGCCATGCAGGGGCCGCGCCACGATGACATCTGCTACGCCACCCAGAACCGCCAGGATGCAGTGCGCGAGCTGGCGCAGCGTTGCGACCTGCTGCTGGTCGTGGGCTCGCCCAACAGTTCCAATTCCAACCGCCTGCGCGAACTGGCCGAGCGCGATGGGGTCGAGGCCTACCTGATCGACGGTGCGGATGAAATCAATCCCGCCTGGATCACCGGCAAGTCCAGCGTAGGCGTGACCGCAGGCGCATCGGCACCCGATGTGCTGGTGCAGGGCGTGATCCAGCGCCTGAGAGAACTGGGTGCGGCCACCGTGGCAGAGCTGCAGGGCGAACCCGAGAACATGGTCTTCGCACTGCCCAAGGAATTGCGCCTGCAACTGGTGAGCTGACCCAGACCCTTTTAGGGTTGTGCGGTTACACCATTCCGCACTTGCATGGCGGTCACGTCACCCGATGCCGTGCGGCTTGATGACGCCGCTGGCGATGCCGGCGATCACCAGTGCAATAAGTCCGACCGAGAATCCAATGCGTCGGGTCAGCGCGTTGACCGTGCGGTTGGATGTGCCCTTGTCCACGAGCATGTAATAGAGACCGGCACCGAGGTTGTAGAGGATCACGCCCATGAAAGCGATGATCAGCAAGGTCGTCATGATTGTGGTTCCTGATGGGAAGCGGGGGCACGCAACACGAAGAGGTAGTGCCGCACGGGTATCGCCACCGTCAGCACGAACAGGAAGAAGCCGTAGGAGATCGACGTCGCCAGGACCTGCTTCCATATCGCGCCCGCATTCGGGTCGGCGTTGTGGAAGCTCCATTGCATGGTGATCGCGGCGGCGGCCACTGCGACGACCAGCGAAAAGGTATCGAACGATCTTCGCTGCCACGTGCGCGACATAGGCAGGCTCATTGGTCTTTCCTCGAT
>JBDTZK010000285.1:0-3867 GCA_040005195.1 Pseudoxanthomonas sp. | reverse complement strand
CTATGAAATAGCGGACGTGTGTTCATTAAGCCGGTGACGTCTGCTTTGCGCCCTTTCCGGACATTCGAGGGCGCTGACCGCAACCCCGAAAGCGGCCGGTCGTTCATGCCCCGGAGCCTACGATGCTGGTGAGACGCAGCCTGTCCGCTTCGGGGCGTTCAACGGAGTTTCCGACCGTTCGTTCAGCTAATTGATGAGGCTCTGCCTCGGCGGCGTAGGCGGGAAGGCCTGGCAGCGGCTATCATGGCCAGCCTGAACGCGATCGGAGCTGAACCGCTCGGAGCAGGGGCATCGGCAGCAAGACGCGTTGAGACGGCATTTTCGCGATCGCAATTACGCTCGCAGCACTGGAAATTCACGCGCCGCCGGCGCTGACGCCCCAAGCTGCGTTCGCGGCGTGGAGTATCTCGCCGTTTGCCTACCCGTCGAGATGCAACGCCGTAAGGTCGATGCTGCCCTACCAAAACGACGTCACAAACTTCCCACCGTCGCAACGCTTGCGACCTTACCCGATCGAAATGACCGTTTTTGCCATTCCTTGGCCAGAGGTTGCAAAGCGCATGCCGTCCGCGAATTCCGAAAAGGTGAATACGCGTCCGACCGGAGGCACCAACTCATCAACCGCGACCCATTCTAACAATTGCTTGAGATGCCCGGCGGCCTGCGAACCTTCGTGGAGCAGAAACTGACGAACATCGACGCCGATAAGCGAAGCGCCCTTCATCAGCGGCAAGTTAATTGGCATTTTGGGAATCGGTCCGCCAGTGAATCCGACCACCAGATGTCGCCCGCGCCAAGCGAGGGACCGGAAGCCCAGCTCGAAAAGCGGCCCACCAACGGGATCGAAAATCACGTCAGTGCCATGCCCGCCACATGCCTCCTTAAGCCGGTCGCGCCAGCCTTCCACCACGGTATCAATCGTCGCGACCGCCCCGAGCTCCGCCGCGAATGCGCGCTTCGCCTCGGACGAGGCGACCGCGATGACCTGCGCGCCGAGCAAACGAGCGACCTGAATTGCAGCGCTTCCAACCCCGCCAGCCGCGCCCATCACTGCAATATACTCGCCGGGTCGCACTGCGCCCCGATCGCGAAGGCCGTGCAGGGCAGTATATAGTTGATCCGGAATCCCGCCGCCTGCGCGAAGGTCATGTTGTCGGGGATCTTGACGACCATGGCGCACTTGGCGACGACATATTCGGCCAATCCTCCGCCAAACGCAGTTGCCATCACGCGGTCGCCGACCGCCAAACCATCGATCTCGTCCTCGATCGCCACGACGCTGCCGGCGATTTCCTGTCCAGGGGTAAAGGGAACGGGCGGCTTGACCTGATAGCCGCCAAGAGCGACCAGCGCATCGACATATCCCATCCCGCAAGCCGCGACCTCGATCAGCACCTCACTAGGGCCTGCGGCAGGTTGCTCAACATCAATGATCCTATAATCTTCGACGCTTGCGATTTGGTTTGCCTGGACTAGTTTCATGCTTGATCTCCAGTATCTCAAATATCAGTCCGTCAGAGATGGCGGTCAGTCGATCGGATGTGTGTGTCCTGCACTTGTTTGCGCTCGCACTTATACCGTCGGATCGCGGTCGTAGCTCAATCGAGTTGTTATGTTCTACAGCATGGTGTGATCGTCGTAGGATTTCCCTATCCCGACAACCGAGAGATCGGGCTACGCGTTGTGCACCTCGCTCGGCGGAGGTGCATTTCCGCCGGTCAACTGGCTACTCAATGCTTTCTTGTGCGTTGTAACGCATCCAAAGCCGTGACCCAGTCAACGACGTCGGCGACATAGCCTGTGGTTGCGTGATCGAAGGTCGCGGCAATGGCCCCGGCACGGTTTTCCGTTGCCGCAACGCGGGTCACGAAATGCCGTTGCGAAATGACCTGGCGATCGGCGAGGCCATAGAGTGTCGCGTCGCCTTCGATGGCAATCACAGGTGGGAGCACCATGCCCGCATCCTGATACTGCGCCTCAAAGCGGCTGATGTAGATCATCAGAGAGTAGCCGGTGAGTTCACCGTGCTGGCTTGCCGTGATCCGCAAACCGGGTGCGCGGGATTGAAAGCTTTGCACAACGGCATAAGCAAAGAGACTTGGCGCTGCCGTCACCCAACGGCTGCCCTTGATATAGCGTGCGCTGCCATCGTGCACGGCGAGGATGCGATCGCCTTCAATTTCGGGCGCAAAGTGCACGCGTTCGAGCGCGACAGTGCGCTGCACATTCGACACCTGAACCGTCGGTTCGCCGCTCTCTAATGCGCCAAAACGGTAAAGTTCGCTTGGCTTTCCGCCGCTACCCAAAAGACCGCCAGCACAGCCGCCGAGCAAGCCGAGCAGCGCAATCGGCAGAACTACATTACCGGCGTGGAGAACGCTCATCGTGGTAACTCCAGTTCCTTGCTGCGGGGCTTCAGCAGCGTATCGCGGGGATCGTCGCGGATGGCGCGGACCATGCCGTTCAGCGAATCTGCGGTGTCCTGCAGGCTGTGCAACGTTTTGCTGATGTCGGGAATTGTTGTGGATGTGACGACGCCGGCCTGGCCGTCGATGCGCGCGATGGTTCCCCGCGCTTCATGGATGGCGACCTTCAGCTCTGCTGCAGCGCTCGAAATATTGGCAACAGCCTGCTGGCCGTCGCCGTCGGCAATCTGATGGATCGACGCAGCCGCGCCCTGAACTTCCGTCGCGGCGCGATCGAGCTTGACCAAGGTTTTTACGGCGCTCGCAAACATTGTGCGATTGGCGGCGAGCGCATCTGCTGTCGAGCGAATGTCTCGCACCGCGCTCGTCACGTCCGCGATGTTGCGATCCGAAAGCACACGATTGACCCGGGTCAACGCTTCCGTCGCTGTTTGCAGCACCTGGCCGCCGCCGAGTAGCAACGACGATAGTGCGTTGGGTTTGCTGCGGATGACGGGCCGCTCCCTGTGATCGACCGTCCGCAGAAGCGCTTTGGCCGGCGTCCCGGCGCTGATCTGGATGATGTCGACTCCGGAGATGCCTTGCAGCTCGGTCGTCGCCTCTGAATCGACGCGGACGGGAGTGTCGGCGTCGATCCGTATGTCGGTGATGACCTTGTTGGGGTCATTGGGATCAAGGACGATGTGCTCGATCGTGCCGACCTTTATGCCGCTGAACTGGACATCGCCGCCAACGCTCAGACCGCGCACCGGGCCTGAGAAGACGATGCGGTACAGGTCGAATTGATGCGCGAACTGGAACTGCCCCAGCCAGATGGCAAATACGAAAGCCGCAAGTACCAAGAATGTCGTGACGATGCCGACGAGGGCAAAATGGGCATGGCGTTCCATCAGCTGTGCCTGCCTTCTGCGGCACGGCCGCGCGTTCCGTGGAAATAGGCCGTTATCCAGGGATCGTCCGATGCCTCGAGCTCGGCGACGGTCGCCACGGCAATGATTTTCTTGTCGGCCAGGACAGCGACGCGGTCGCAAATCGCATGCAGCGTATCGAGGTCGTGGGTTATGATGAGCACGGTGAATCCCAGCGCCGCGTGCAAGGTTTTAATTAGGTCATCGAACGCTGTGGCACTGATCGGATCGAGCCCCGAAGTCGGCTCGTCGAGGAATAGCAGGTCAGGGTCGAGCGCGATCGCCCGGGCGACGCCGACGCGCTTGCGCATCCCGCCCGACAGCTCTGCCGGCATTTTTGCGCCGACATCTTGAGGGAGATCGGCCAACTGCAGCTTCAGTGCTGCCAGCTCGCGGGTAATGTCCCCCGGCAGATCGGTGTGTTCCCGAAATGGCGCCTCAACATTCTCTGCCACGGTCAGTGCCGAGAATAGCGCGCCCTGTTGAAACATCACCCCGATGCGTCGCTCGAGCGCGTCCTGGACGTCGGGGGC
>JBDTZK010000284.1:0-3880 GCA_040005195.1 Pseudoxanthomonas sp. | reverse complement strand
ACGCCGATGGTGTTGTAACTGGGCAGGATGCCGACCAGGAAGGTCGCCGAGCCCATGATCACGATGGTCACCAGGAACGTGTACTTGCGCCCGATCATGTCGCCCAGACGACCGAAGACCAGTGCGCCGAACGGACGCACGGCGAAGCCGGCGGCGAAGGCGAGCAGGGCGAAGATGAAGCCGCTGGCCGGGTTCAGCGCCGAGAAGAACTGCGCGGCGATGATCGCGGCAAGCGATCCATACAGGTAAAAGTCGTACCACTCGAACACCGTACCCAGGCTCGAGGCAAAGATGACCTTCTTGTGGCCCGCGGTCAGCGGCTTGCCCGAGGGCAACGTACCGTTTGCAGTTGTGGACATGTCAGGTTCCTATTGGAATGTTGCCGTTAGAAGCTGTACTTCACGCTGGTATGGATGCGCCGCAGATCGCCTTCGCGGTCATCCTCGAGTGCACGCTGGCCGAAGATCAGTTCCGCGCCGATATCCAGTTTCGGGAACGGCGAATAGATCAGGTTGGCGTGGTAAGACTGCGCGCGCTCGGTCACGCCGAAGCCGGTGATGGCCTTGTCGTTGTCGAACATGGCTGCCGAATACATCAGGTTGGTGCGCAACTTCGGCGAGAACACATGGCGCCAGGCGACGAACGCGCCATAGCCATCAAGTGCGTTGAGTTCGCCATTGGCATCCAGCACCACATCGCTGCCCAGGCCGAAAGCCAGGTAACGGCCGATGCCGCTGCCGGCGTTGACCGCGTAACGGATGTCGTCGCTTTTGCCCAGGTTGAACTTGCCCGAGACGCTGACTGCGCCGCCGGTGTCGGTTTCATCCAGATACTTGAACTGCCGCACCAGGCCAGCGACGCTGAAATGCCCCCAGTCGCCCTTGGTGACATAACGCGCGGTCAGGTCGGGCATCACGTTGTCGCCACTGTTGAAGCGCGCCGCGCTGCTGAGATACGGGGTGACGGTGGTCTGCGGGTTCTCGGCCGAGAACGACCATGGCCCCTTGGTGTAGCGCAACTGCGCCTGGCGCACGAACACGGTGCCGTCGGTGGTGCCGACGAAATCCACCGCATCCGGCAACGCCGCCGTATCCATGAAGTTGGACCAGGTCTGGCCGGCCAGCCAGTTGTTCCAGCTCACGTAAGCCTGACGCAACGACAGGGCGTAGGTGTTGGTCGAGGTTTCGTTGCCGGCCAGTGCATTGCTGCCGCCGCCAAACATGTCCGCTTCGATGTACGCCTTGACCTTGTTGCCACCCTCGGTGACCGTGTCGGCACTGAAATAAAAACGCGAGAACTGCGCGTGGTAATCGGTATAGGCGTCACCGCCGTCTGCCGTGGGGCCACCTACCGGAATCGTGCTGGGCAGGTAGAACAACCGGCCCGATGAACCATCCGCGATGCGCCCATCGCTGGTATCGGTGTACATGCCGTCCATCTTGATGAAGCCGCCGTAGGTGAACGACGTGCCCGGGTTTGCGCCCGGCATGATCGGCCCGGTCTGGATGCGCGGCTTGCCATCGGCCGGCGCGGCCTGTGCGGTCTTGACCTCGGTGATCTGCGCCTGCGTATCGGCGATGACCGTCTGCTGTTGCTGCTGCGAAGACAGCAGCGCCTGGATCTGTTGTTCCAGATGGGCGACACGTGCTTCCAGTTGCTTTTCCTTCGCCGTTTCAGCGAAAGCCATTCCAGGTGCGACCAAGGCGACGAACAATGCCGCGGCCAATGGTCGGCGCGACATCGATGCGATGCGTTTGCTCATTATCCCTCTCCCGATAATGCGTGATAGGCCGCGCAGAAGGCACGGTTGCGGCGCAGACTGCGCGCGCTGGCCGGTCACGCCTATTCGCCATTAGTCGCAAGCGACTGCCTGAACGCGAACCCAAGCGTGTTTGTTCGACGATGGTCTAACGCCGTTGCTGCAACGCGTCATCGGTGAATGCGTCAAACTTCAACGCATGCTGCTTTCGAGAATCGCGTGACGACGCGCGAGGCGGCCATCTCTGCTGGGAGGCAACCATGTCCGATCTTTATCCCGTCAAACCCGAATTCGCAGCGCAGTCACGCATCAACCGCGACCAGTACCAGCAAGACTATCGCCAGTCGATCGATGATCCTGAAACTTTCTGGGGTAATGCGGCCAAGCGCCTGGACTGGTTCAAGGCGCCCACGCAGATCAAGGACGTCAGCTACGACCTGAAAGACTTCCATATCCACTGGTTCGCCGATGGCGAGCTCAACGCCAGCGTCAATTGCCTGGATCGCCAGTTGGAAGCGCGTGGCGACAAGATCGCGTTGCTGTTCGAACCCGACAGCCCCGATAGCCCGTCCTATGGTGTGACCTACCGCGAACTGCACGAACGCGTGTGCAAGCTCGGTAATGCGCTGCGCAGTCTGGGCGTTGTGAAGGGCGACCGCGTCACCATCTACCTGCCAATGATTCCCGATGCGGCCGTGGCCATGCTCGCCTGTGCACGCATCGGCGCGATCCACTCCGTCGTGTTTGGCGGATTTGCCGCCAACTCCATCGCCGATCGCGTGGCCGACTGCGAAAGCAAGCTCATCATTACTGCCGATGAAGGCTTGCGTGGCGGCAAGAAAGTGCCGCTGAAAGCGAATGTCGATGCGGCATTGAAGTTGCCCGGCACCAACACGGTCGAAACCGTGCTGGTGGTGCGCCATACCGGCGGTGCGGTCGACATGCAGATGCCGCGCGACCGTTGGTTCGATGCGGTGGTCGACAACCAGCCGGCCGCATGCGAGCCCGAGCGCATGAATGCCGAAGACCCGTTGTTCATCCTCTACACCTCCGGTTCCACCGGCAAGCCGAAAGGCGTGCTGCACACCACCGGCGGCTACCTGCTGTTCGCCAGCTACACGCATGAAGCCGTGTTCGATCTGCGCGAGGACGACATCTACTGGTGTACCGCTGACGTGGGTTGGGTCACCGGCCACAGCTACATCGTCTACGGTCCGCTGGCCAACGGTGCGACCGCGGTGATGTTCGAAGGCGTGCCCAACTATCCGAATGTCTCGCGCTTCTGGGAAGTGATCGACAAGCACCAGGTCACGATCTTCTACACCGCGCCCACTGCGATCCGCGCGCTTATGCGCGAGGGCGAGGAGCCGGTCAAGCGCACGTCGAGGAAATCATTGCGCCTGATGGGCAGCGTGGGCGAGCCGATCAATCCGGAAGCCTGGCGCTGGTACTACGAAGTGGTCGGCGACTCGCGTTGCCCGGTGGTCGACACCTGGTGGCAGACCGAGACCGGCGGCATCCTGATCAGCCCGCTGCCAGGTGCCACCGACCTGAAGCCCGGCTCGGCGACGCTGCCGTTCTTCGGCGTCGAGCCGGCTTTGGTCGACGCCAACGGCGCGTTTCTGGAAGGCGAGGCCGAAGGCAACCTGGTGCTGCTGGATTCGTGGCCGGGTCAGATGCGCAGTGTGTATGGCGACCATCCGCGTTTCATCGACACCTATTTCCGCGCCTATCCCGGTACTTATTTCACCGGCGATGGTTGCCGGCGTGACGCCGATGGTTATTACTGGATCACCGGTCGCGTGGATGACGTGATCAACGTCAGCGGACACCGCATTGGCACCGCCGAAGTCGAAAGCGCCCTGGTGTCGCATCCAAAAGTGGCCGAAGCCGCGGTGGTCGGCTTTCCGCACGACATCAAGGGCCAGGGCATCTACGCCTACGTCACGCTGAAGGCGGGCGTGACGCCGACCGACGAACTGAAAAAGTCGCTGGTCGCCCACGTCAGGAAGGAGATCGGCCCGATCGCCGCGCCGGACGTGATCCAGTGGGCCCCCGGCCTGCCCAAGACCCGCTCGGGCAAGATCATGCGCCGCATCCTGCGCAAGGTCGCCGAGGGCG
>JBDTZK010000283.1:0-3884 GCA_040005195.1 Pseudoxanthomonas sp. | reverse complement strand
GCGTTGATTCTAGCAAGCGTGCCGAAGCTGCCCATGAACATGGCCCGCAAAGTGCGGGCGCCAGACAAACGAAGGCCCGGACATGCCGGGCCTTCGGAGACAACAGTGCAGCTCAGTCCTGTCGGATCAGTCCTGTCCGATCATGATCACCAGATCACGACTTTCCGGTCGTCGGCACGCACCATCGGATCGCCTGCTTTGCACGAGAACGCTGCGGCGAACGCGGGCAGGTTGGACGGGGCCCCGATGGCGCGGAAGTTGGCCGGCGCATGCGGGTCGGTCTTCAGGCGGACGGCCAGGTTTTCCGGGGTGAAGTTGCGACGCCACACCGTGGCCCAGTTGAGGAAGAAGCGCTGGTCGCGGGTCATTCCGTCGGTCATCGGGTCGGGCGTACCTTCGGTGGCTTTCTTCATCGCGTCGTAGGCCGTGGACAGGCCACCCAGGTCGGCGATGTTTTCGCCCAGGGTCAGCTTGCCGCTGACCTGGCCGCCGGCGTCGGTCTTGTAGCCATCGAACTGGCTGATCAGCTTGCCCGTGCCAGCCTCGAAAGCTTTCTTGTCGGCCGGCGTCCACCATTCCTCGAAGTTGCCGGTCGGCCCGAAGCGTGCGCCCTGGTCGTCGTAACCGTGGCTCATTTCATGGCCGATCACCGCGCCGATGCCGCCGTAATTCATTTCGTCGGTGGCATTGGCGTCGAAGAACGGCGGCTGCAGGATCGCGGCCGGGAACACGATCTCGTTCTGCTGCGGGTTGTAGTAGGCATTGACCGTCTGCGGGCTCATGCCCCATTCGGTCTTGTCCACGGGCTGGCCGATCTTGGACAGGTTCCACTTGTAGTTGAACTCGTTGGCGGCCATCACGTTGCCGATGTAGCTGTCGCGCTGGGTCGACAGGCCGGTCCAGTCACGCCATTTGTCGGGGAAGCCGATCTTGGGGGTGAAGGTGTCCCACTTGGCGATGGCTTTTTTCTTGGTCTCGGCGCTCATCCACGCCAGGTTCTCGATGCGCGCCTTCAATGCGGTGCGCAGGTTGCCGACCAGTGTTTCCATCTTGGCCTTGGATTCGGCCGGGAAGGCGACCTTGACGTACATCTGGCCCAATGCCTCGCCCGACTGGTTCTCGATGGTGCCCAGCACACGTTTCCAGCGCGGCTTGATTTCCTTCTGGCCGTTCAGCACCTTGCCGTTGAAGTTGTAGTTCTCGTTGACCAGTGCTTCGCTGAGATACGGCGCGGCACTATCGACGGCATGAAAGCGCAGATAGTTGCGCCAGGTTGCCGGCGCGGTATCGCCCAGCATCTTGCTGACTTCCTGGTGGAAGGCGGGAATGGCCAGCGAGAACTTGCCGGTAGTGGCTACGCCCTGCGCCTTGAAGAATTCGGTCCAGGAGAAATTCGGGGTCAGCTTGTCCGCATCGGCGACCGACATGGGGTTATAGGAAAGCTCGGCATCGCGCGAAAGATCGGTGCTGGTCTTGGACACCTTGGCCAGACGCGTTTCGAAAGCAATCACGGTCTTGGCCTGTTCGGCGGCATCTGCCGCAGCCACGCCGGAAAGCTCGAGTACTTTGGCGATGTGCGCCTGATAGGCCTGCAGTTTTTCCTTGTTCTCGTCCGCCGTGTAGTACTCCGGATCCGGAAGTCCGAGTCCACCCTGGAAGGCATAGGCAATATTCATCGCCGAATCCTTGAAGTCCGGGCTGGCGCCAAAGCTGAACAGCTCGTTCTGGCCCTTGGCCGCGCTGCTGCGCAGGTAGCCGACGATCGCATCCTTGTCGTTCAGTGCATCGATGGCTGCCAGTTCGGCCTTGATCGGTTCAATGCCTTGCGCATTGATCTTGGCTTCGTCCATGCCGGTGGACCACAGGTCGCCGACGATCTTCTCCACGCCGGTGGCGTTGGTGTCGGCCGCAGCCTGTTCCGCCAGTTGGCGCTGCACGGCCGTCGAGCGCTCATCGAGCATCTCGAACGCACCCCAGCTGGCACGGTCGCCGGGAATGGCGTTGCCCGCCAGCCACTTGCCGTTGGCGTAACCGCCGAAATCGGTACAGGCATTCTTGCTGGTGTCCAGGTCGGAGACCTGGAAGCGGTTGACCGGTGGCAGCTTGGATTCGTCCAGGGTCAGCGCGGGTGGCGCGGCCGCCGTCGCTGCGGTGGAAGTGGCAGGTGCCGCGGCTTCTTCTTTTTTTGCGCAGGCAGACAACACCAGCGTCACGGCCAAGGACAACAACAGGATTTGGGGTGTGCGAATCACAGACTACTCCGGCCCCGCAGGGCGTAAAAAAAGAATGCCTCCCTCCAGGGAGGCGTGCGCGGACTCTACGCCTGCGGTGCTCGCGCTGAGGGTGTCGAAGGTCATGCCACAGGCTTAATTGTTCCTTCACATCAAAGGTTTAGTGGCTATTACCCAACGCCTGAAACGCCCGTGGTGGCAACCGTTTCATGGCCGCGGCCGGTGCCGCGATAACTGAACGAAATGACACTGTCTAGAGTGACGCCTGGACCTGTCACAGGCCGTTATGGATGTGGCCTTCGGTGAAGCTTCGTTCGCCGGTATGGCTGAAACTGCGGTTGCGCCCGGCCTGCTTGGCCTGGTAAAGCGCGTTGTCGGCCATCTCGAGGAGTTCGGCTGCGGTCTCGTCGCCGTTTTGCGTGGTGTGGATGCCGATGCTGGCCGTGAAAGGAGGCAGTGGTATGTGATGGCCGGCGCTTGAAGACAGGTTGGCCAGGTCCACGTGGATGGTGGTGGCGATGGCGGCCGCCGCCTGCGGCGTGGTCTCAGGTAGCAATACCGCAAATTCGTCGCCGCCCAATCGCGCCACCAGATCGCGCGGGCGACGCGCGCGGCCGCGCATGATGGTGGACAGCGCACGCAGCACTTCGTCACCGGCGGGGTGCCCCAGCCCGTCATTCAGTCGTTTGAAGTGATCCACGTCCAGTACCAGCAACGAAAGCGGCAGGTTATTGCGGCGCATCAGACGTAGCTCCTGCTCGAGTTCCGAGTCGAACTTGATGCGATTGGCCAGGCCGGTGAGCGGGTCGGATTGGGCCTGCCTTCGTGTGCGCCTGAGCACGCGAAGGGACATGGAACAAAGCCCCAGCGCCAGCACCAGCAGCGCTGCCATCGGCGGGTACCAGATATGCGCAAAACTCAGCAGGCACCAGCTGAGCAACGGAATCGCCAGCACTGCCACCACAATCAGTCGCCAGATGGGACGCAGGACGGGAACACCCAGCAACAGCAGCGGCAAGATCACCATCACGATGGAGACGGCGATCTGCAATGGCAGCGACATCGGCGACACGGCATCGTTCCGTACCAGCATGTTGAGCGCATTGGCCTGGTAGTCGATACCGGACAAGCGCGGCGTAGCAGCGTAGGAGCCCGGCGTGGCCAGATCGTTGCCCATGCCTGCAGCGGTCACGCCCACCACGACCCAGCGGCCCCGCAAAAGTGAAGAGGGGACGCGCCCCTTCAGTACGTCGACGTAGGAAACAGTCTGGAAGCCTGCCGGTGGATTGGCATACGGCACCAACACCCGGTAGTCGCGTACCCACCGATGTGGCGAGGCCTCCTCCGTTTCGGTGATGCGCAGGCCAGGCAGTTCGGTGGCGGGGTCGGCGTTGCTGCCCAGCTGGCTCAGCGCCAGCGCCAGTGAGGGCCAGTGCGGCGAACCCAGGCCCGCGCGCAGGAACATGCTGCGGGCGACGCCGTCGCTGTCCACGGGCATGTCCACATGTCCCAGTGCGGCGGCAGATGCGGCGAATTCCGGGATCGGCATCAGTTCCACCGAAGGCCCGTTGAGGTGCTCGGCTTCCGCATAGACCGGCAACACCACCTTGCCGCTGCGAATCAAGGCTTGCGACAACATCGCATCGCCTTCAG
>JBDTZK010000282.1:0-3919 GCA_040005195.1 Pseudoxanthomonas sp. | reverse complement strand
ATGGCCCGCATTCCCGACGCTTTCATCGACGACCTTCTGGCCCGCACCGACATCGTGGAGGTGGTGGGCACGCGCGTGCCGTTGAAACGGCAGGGCAAGGAATATTCGGCGCGCTGTCCGTTCCATGACGAGCGTTCGCCGTCGTTCACGGTGTCGCCGACCAAGCAGTTCTATCACTGCTTCGGTTGCGGCGCGCACGGCACCGCGATCTCGTTCCTGATGAACTACGACCGCCTGGAATTCCTGGATGCGGTAGACGAGCTGGCCAAGCGCGTGGGCATGGAACTGCCCAAGGACACACACACGCGCAACGAGACCGACGATGGCCGCGACATGTACGCGGCACTGGAAGCGGCGGCAAAATTCCTGCAACGCCAGCTGGAAGTCAGCGACAAGGCCAAGGCCTATCTGGACCAGCGCGGCGTCAATGACAGCATCCGCACGCAGTTTTCCATTGGCTATGCACCCGATGGATTTTCCGCGATGAAGGACGCACTGGGCACCGACGAACGCAGGATCAAGTTGCTGGACAAGACCGGCATGCTGTCGAAAAGCGACAACGGTCGCGTGTACGACAAATTCCGTGATCGCGTCATGTTTCCCATCCACGACCGCCGTGGCCGCGTGATCGCTTTCGGCGGCCGCGTCCTGCAGAAGGACGACGGTCCGAAATATCTCAACTCGCCCGAAACGCCACTTTTTCACAAAGGCCGTGAACTGTACGGACTGTGGCAGGTACGGCAGGCCAACCAGAAAATCGAACGACTGGTGGTGGTGGAAGGCTATATGGACGTGGTGTCGCTGTTCCAGTATGGCGTCACCCAGGCAGTGGCGACATTGGGTACGGCGACCACGCCGGACCACGCCGAACTGCTGTTCCGCAATGCGCCGGATGTGTATTTCTGTTTCGATGGTGATGCAGCCGGACAACGTGCGGCATGGAAGGCGCTGGAATCGGTGTTGCCGCGGATGAAGGACGGACGACAGGCATTCTTCCTGTTCCTGCCCGATGGCGAAGACCCTGACAGCATCGTGCGCAGCGAAGGTGCCGGTGGCTTCGACCAGCGTCTGCAGCAGGCCACGCCGTTGTCGCAGTTTTTCTTCGATGAGCTGGGCAAGGACGTGAAGTTGTCCACGCTGGATGGCAAGGCGCGATTGGCAGAGCGTGCAAAGCCGTTGCTGGCGCAGATCCAGGACGGTGCATTCGGCGACCTGATGCGGCAGCGACTGGGCGAAATCACCGGTGTCGGCGTGCCACAGCAAACGGCCTTGCCCGAAAAACCGAAAGTCGTTTCGCGGGTACCTGCACAGGCCCAGAAACGCAGCCTGGTGCGCGCCGCGATCACCGTTTTATTGCAGCAGCCTTCTCTGGCGCTCGCGCTTGAGCCGCCGTACGGCTTCAAGGACCTCAATCAGCCCGGCGTGGAATTGCTGGTCCAGCTGCTGTCGCTGGTGCATGCACGGCCGGAAATCACGACCGGCGCGCTGCTGCAGCATTTCGCCGAACACGAAGACCTCAATGCGCTGCAAAAGCTGGCATCGGAAGTCGTACCTGGTGAGGAAGTCATCTGGCGCCAGATCCTGATCGACGCGGCCGAACAGCTTGAGGACCAGTCCGTGCAGCAGCGCCTGACCGAGCTGCAGGCCAAGATGGGCGCCGGCCCGCTGGACGTCGCCGACAAGTACGAACTGATGACCCTGATGCAGGCGCAGCGTCGGCGCGGCAAGCACCCTGCCTGACGCTACCGGCAGCCGTTCATGCCTTGCCGTGCAGCACGTCCAGCTGCCCATGCCGCAGACGTTCGTTCCATGAATCAATCCAGCCGGCCAATTCTTCCGCAGGCATCGGGCGGCCAATGAAATAGCCCTGCGCCAGGTCACAACCAGTGAGACGCAGCAGGTTCCAGTCGTCCTTGTCCTCCACCCCTTCGGCCACCACCTCCATGCCCAGTTGCTTGCCCAGACCCAGGCTGGCGTCGTACATGGCGCGCGCTGTTTCGTCATGCAGCGCACCGTGCACGAAACTGCGGTCAATCTTGAGTTCGTCGAAGGAGATGTCGCGCAACTGCGCGAGCGACGAATGTCCGGTACCGAAATCGTCTATTGATAACCGGAAGCGCTTCATCCGCAGCCGGGTCAGCGTTTCCAGTGGCGCGCGCTGGTCATGCATCAGGCGACCCTCGGTCACTTCCAGCATCAGATCCTGAGGTGGATGATCCACGGCCGCCGCGGCGGCAGTCACGAAATCGGCGAAATCCACCGAGGAAAGATTGTTCGTTGATACGTTGACCGCAATACGCAGTGGCAGCCCTTGGCCGCGCCAGCGACGTGCCTGGGCCAGGGCACCGCCCAGCACCAGACGCGTGAGCGGATCGATAAGGCCGTGCTCTTCGGCGATACCGATGAATTGATCCGGCAACACCAGTCCATCGATGGGATGCTGCCAGCGCACCAGCGCCTCGACCCCGACCACCGCACCACTGTCGACCGCCACCTTGGGCTGGTAATAGTTGACCAGCTGGTCTTGCTCAATGGCAGTACGTAGCGCGTCGGCGCTATAGGAATTCGCTGCCGGGGGGTGAACCCCGGATTGCGGTTGCCAGTTGTCGAGCACTTCCGCCAGCGCCTCGCGCGAAGCCGGTTTGCGCAAGTGGCCCAGCAACGTGATGTGATGGGCCTGCACCAGTTTCTCGGCCATCTGCATCACCCGCTCATCCTCCGCGCTGATCAGCAGTACGCTGCCGCGGTAGTTGTGCTCCACCAGCTTGCGCACGAACTGGAGCCCGTCCATGTGCGGCATGTTGAGGTCCATCAGAATCAGATCGGGTGGTTGTGCGGGCGCAGCCACGTGTGCCAGCGCGCTTGATCCGCTGTCGCAGGTCGTGACCGAGGTGAATCCCAGCCCCGCCAGCATGTGCGCCAGCAGCCGGAGCATGAAGGGCTCATCGTCAAGCACCAGGATTTTGAACGTCGACTTGTGCATGGCTAGGGAAACGGCGGCTTCAAGTGGTTGGTCAGGGGTTAGGCATCGCCGGTACGCTCTGCGGTGCGCCGCAGCGCATCAAGAAAGTCGTTGACCAACCCGAGCTCGCGCTCGAACGACCTCCATAGTTGTACCAGGGCGTCACTGTCGCCGTTTTTGCCTGCGATTTCCATTTCCGCGCAGTAGTCACCCAGGCCGGCCGCGCCCACCGCACGCGCCGCGGAACCGAGCTTGTGCGCCTGTTCGCTGGCCAATAGTGGTTCCCGCGCAGCGCAATGCTGTCCAAGTTGGCCGGCGATATCGGCGGCACTGATCTGGAATTGCGCCAGCAACTCCAGGTTGACCACGGGGTCCTGGCCCACCAGGCCTTCCAGAACGCGCACATCCACCGGCCCCTGCGCGCGCGCCGCATTTGGGCCAGTAGCAGCGGCTTTGTCGAACATGCCAGGCAGCCAGATGTGCAGCAGGTTTTTCAGGTCACCGAGTTGCAGCGGTTTGCTCAGGTAACCATCCATGCCCGCGTCGCGGCAGCGCTGGGCTTCGTCCTGCATGGCATTGGCGGTCAGCGCAATGATCGGGATGCGTGGCAAACCCGCCTGCTCGCTGGCACTGATGGCGGTAGTCAGTTCGAAACCATCCATGACCGGCATGTGCAGGTCGCTGAGCAACAGCGCGTAGTGACCGCGTTGCCAGCGGAACAGCGCCTCACGACCGTCGCCCGCCATGTCGGCCTCGAAGCCGAGCAGCATCAACTGGCGCAGGATGACTTTCTGGTTTATCGCGTTGTCTTCCGCGACCAGGATGCGGTGAGCGTCGTGTGGCAGCGCTCCCATCGCGGCCTGGTCCTTGTTGCGGATTGCATCGAGACGCGGGTCGCTCATGGTGTGTCCCCGCGGCGGCCATCGATCGGATCGGGCGGAGCAACACCCAGCAACC
>JBDTZK010000281.1:0-3921 GCA_040005195.1 Pseudoxanthomonas sp. | reverse complement strand
GCAAGCTGCTGACCTGGGCCAACGTGCGGATCGAGCAGTCTCTTGAGGATGGCTATCTGCCGATTCCCAGCGTGGAAATGAAGGCCGCTGACCTGGTATTGAAGGTCACTGCATTCGCGCAAGGCGAAGCCAGGCAATCGCAACTGGTCGCGCGCTATCGGCTGACCAATACATCAAACACCGCGCGCGAGTATGTGCTGGCGCTGGCAGTGCAACCCTGGCAGGTCAATCCACCGACGCAATTCCTGAGCACCGTCGGTGGTTTTTCCGCCATCAATGCATTGGAGATGGGACAGGCCCAGATCCGCATTGATGGAAAGCCCCGGGTATTCGCCACTGGCTTGGCCGATGCGGTGCTGGCGACTTCGTTCGATGCGGGCATGGTCAGCGAACGTCTGGTCTCCGGCTATCTCAAAACACCTGCCGCATGGGTGCAGGAAAGCGCTGCGTCGGATGCGGCGGGCCTGGCGTCCGGTGCCTGGTTGTATCCGATACGGCTGGAGCCGGGTGGAAGTGAGGAGCTGGGCTGGATTGCGCCGCTGCAAGGCGAGTATCAACCGCAAGAAGACTTCGATCTGGAGGCCGCGCAGTCAAGCGTGGCTGCCTCGTGGCGTGAAAAGCTGGACAACGTGCATTTTGAGGTGCCGGCACAGGGCCGGCACCTGGTGGATACGTTGCGTACATCGACCGCACACATGCTCATCTCGCGCACCGGTCCGCGCCTGCAACCGGGCACCCGGTCGTATGCGCGTAGCTGGATACGCGATGGCGCGATGATCTCGGAGGGCTTGCTGCGCATGGGGCGCGCCGAGGTGGTTCGCGAGTATGTCGATTTCTACGCGCCGTTCCAGTTTGAGAACGGCATGGTGCCGTGCTGCGTGGATGACCGCGGCAGTGACCCGGTGCCGGAAAACGACAGCCATGGCGAGCTGATCTTCAACATCGCCGAACTCTATCGTTACAACGGCGACCAGGCCTTCCTGACGAAGATGTGGCCGCACGTGGTGGGCGCTTACGATTATATGGAGAAGCTGCGCCTCAGCGAACGCACTGCAGCCAATCGCGCGATCAATCCAGCGTTCTACGGAATGATGCCCGTGTCGATCAGCCACGAAGGCTATTCGGCCAAGCCGATGCATTCGTACTGGGACAACTTCTGGGCCTTGCGCGGTTACAAGGATGCGGTGGATGTCGCGAACTGGTTGGGGAAGACAGAAGACGCCGAGCGATTCGCTGCCTCACGGGACCAGTTCCGCGAGGATCTCTACGACTCATTGCGTGCAGCAGCCAAACTGCACGGGATAGATTTCCTGCCAGGTGCGGCCGAGCTGGGTGATTTCGATCCGACCTCCACCACCATCGCGCTGGCGCCGGGCGGCGAGCAGGGCAGGCTGCCCAAGAAACTGCTGGAAAACACCTTCGAGCGCTACTGGCATGAGTTCGAGCAGCGCCGGGATGGCAAGCGCCAATGGAAGGATTACACGCCGTACGAATGGCGCAATGTCGCGGCTTTCGTGCGCCTGGGATGGCGCGAGCGGGCCTGGGAAGCGGTGGAGTTCTTTTTCAAGGATCGCGCGCCGCAGCCCTGGAACCAGTGGGCCGAGGTAGTCTCGAGCACACCACGCAAACCATTCTTCGTGGGGGACTTGCCGCACGCCTGGGTCGGTTCGGATTTTGTCCGCTCGGCGCTGGACATGTTCGCGTATACCCGCGAGATCGATGACAGCATCGTCCTCGCGGCCGGTATCCCCGGCGAGTGGCTGGATGGGAAGGGCATCGCGATAAAAGGCCTGCATACTCCGCAGGGGCTGCTGGGTTATTCGCTTAGCCGCAATGACGCAAAGCTTGTGCTGCAGGTCGACGCCGGGATGAAATTGCCTGCCGGTGGGCTGGTGTTTCCCTGGCCTTACAAGACTGCGCCGGGCAAGGCGACGCTCAACGGCAAGCGGGTCAAATGGAAGAATGGCGAAATCCGCATCCTGTCCTTGCCGGCCACTGTCATGATCCGCTCCAAATAGTAGTGACGCAGGTACAACGTCAGTCGCGATGGCGCTTTGCGGTGAACGCCACTAACGATTGATGCCGCAGCCAAGGTTCTCAAGTGGTCAAAGCAGGTTTAGACGCGTGCCTTGGTGACGATGGCCGCAGCCTTCGCCGAACTGTCGATGATCTTTTTCCATTCGCCGCCTTCGATCCACGCTTTGGGGACCATCCACGAACCGCCGATGCAAACGACGTTGGGCTGTGACAGGAACTCGCCCGCGTTGTCTTCGGTGATGCCGCCGGTGGGACAGATCTTCAATTCGGCAAGCGGGCCTGCCAGGCCTTTCAGCATCGCCAGGCCGCCGACCGCGTTGGCCGGTAACAATTTGCATACGCGGAATCCGCGCGCCATCAATGACAGGAATTCCGTGGGCGTGGCGCCGCCGGGCACGACGGGAATCGGTGCCCTGGCCAAGGCATCGGCCATGTCCGGTGGCGTGCCGGGAGTGACCAGGAAATCAGCACCCGCCGCGATGGATTGCTCCATCTGTTCGATGGTCAGCACGGTGCCCGCGCCGATCACGATGTCCGGCAGTTCCTTCTTCAGCATGGCCAGCGCTTCCATCGCCACGGGTGTGCGCAAGGTCAGCTCGATTGCCGGCAGCCCACCTGCCAACAAGGCGGCGGATACCTTGCGGGCCTCGTCCAGCGTGTGCACGGTGACCACGGGCAGGATGCCGGCGGCGCGCAGGAGTTGTTCGGCTTTTTGCTGGTGCTGGGTGATGGTCATTGTGATTTTTCCCGGGGATAGAGCCCCTCTCCCATCGGCAGAGGGGTTGGGGTGAGGATACGGCGGAGCGAGGAAGGCGAAAACGTCATGGGCATGCCACACCCTCATCCGTCCCTACGGGCCACCTTCGCCCGGCGGGAGAAGGGAAGCAATGCCTACGCATCCTTGGATTCATGCGGTGCTGCGGCTGCAGCGTGGTCATGGCCCAGGTCGTATTCGGCGTCGTATTCCCAGCCACCTTCCGGCGACGGCGGGCCGCAGGAGATCGACAGCGCGCCCTGGTCGGCGGGTGTGACCAGCTGGCGGCTCCATGCGAACAGGTTGCGGCCCAGGTCTTGCGCGGCCGGTGCGGTGTTGGGGGCGTGGCTGCGCGCATTCCATTCGTCTGCATCCACCAGCGCTTGCAGCGTGCCGGCGACGGCGTCCAGACGGATCATGTCGCCCTCGCGCAGTTTGCCGATGGGCCCGCCACGCGCCGCTTCCGGGGTCAGGTGGATGGCTGCCGGGATTTTTCCGGAAGCACCGGACAGGCGGCCGTCGGTGACCAGCGCCACACGCCGGCCCTGGTTCTGCAGCAGGCCGAGCAGCGGCGCCAGTGAATGCAGTTCCGGCATGCCATTGGCGCGCGGACCCTGGTAGCGGACCACGGCGATGAAGTCCTGCGGCAAGACGCCGGCGGCATGCAGCTTGTTGAGTGCGCGCGGGTCATCGATGACCACCGCGGGCGCTTCGATGACGTGGTAATCGGACTTCACTGCGCTGATCTTCATCAGCGATCGTCCCAGGTTGCCGCGCAACAGGCGCAGGCCACCTTGCGGATCGAAGGCGTCGCTGACCGGGCGCACCACGGCTTCATCGGCGCTGAGGGCGACACCCGGGGCGTAATCCAGCCCGCCGTTGGTCAGGCGTGGCTCGTCGCAATAGGCGCGCATACCGCCGGCTACGACAGTGGCGATGTCGCCATGCATCAGCCCGGCATCCATCAACTCGCGGAAAACAAATTGCGTGCCGCCCGCGGCCGCAAACCGGTTCACATCGGCTTCGCCATTCGGATAGACCCGTGCGAGCAACGGGATGATCCGCGACAGATCGTCCATGTCGTCCCAGGTCAGCATGATGCCGGCGGCGCGCGCGACTGCGATCCAGTG
>JBDTZK010000007.1:0-13305 GCA_040005195.1 Pseudoxanthomonas sp. | reverse complement strand
GCGTGAAACGTCTTCTTCAGGCGCTTCGGGTTCCCCGCAGCGCATGGTGTCCCAACCCAAGTACGGCACCACGGTCAAAGTGCAGCGCGGCGACACGATGTACGGCGTTGCGTTCCGCAACGGCATCGATTTCCGCGACCTTGCCACATGGAATGGAATCGCTTCGCCGTACACCATCTATCCGGGGCAAAGTCTCAGGCTTTATCCGTCCAGCGGTGGCAGGCCGACAACTGCTTCCAGTTCGCGTCCGCCGACAACCACAGCGACCGGTCGCCCTGCACCGGTCACGCCGACCGCGCAGGCAGGCAGCAGGCCGGTGGTGACCTCAGCGGCTGCATTGCCTGCGAGCAGTGGTTTTTAGTGGCGCTGGCCTGCGGATGGCGCAGTCATCGGCCGGTTTGCCTCGGGTGATGCGACGAAGCAGGGCGTGGATATCGCCGGCACCAGCGGCCAGGCAGTGCGTGCGGCCAGCGATGGTGTTGTCGTGTATTCCGGTGGCGGCCTGGTGGGTTACGGCGAGCTGATCATCATCAAGCACAACGAGACCTGGCTGTCTGCCTATGGCCACAATCGCAAGCGACTGGTCAACGAAGGCCAGAACGTGAAGGCGGGCCAGCAGATTGCAGAGATGGGTCGCAGCGGCGCGGCACGCGACATGCTGCACTTCGAGATCCGTTACAACGGCAAGCCGGTGGATCCGCTGCTGTACCTGCCCAAGCGCTGAAGATTCTGTAGCGCCGGGCTTGTCCGGCTTTTTCTGCACTCAGGCCAAGGGCATCCGGGCGGGCCCGGCGCCACATGCCTGGTCACAAGTTTTGCTGAGCCAACAGAAATCCCGCGACCAAGCGTCGACCTTCTCCGGCCAGTACGTTGAAGGTGCGCGCTGCTGCCGCGTTGGTCATGACTTCGATGCCGATGCCGCGGGTCAGGCATGCCGCCATGACGGCTGCGGAAGGGAAGTGCTGGGTGTCGCCGGTTCCCAGCAGTACCAGTTCGGGATTCAGCGCGAGCAGCGGAGCGAAATCGTCGGGTGCCAGTGCGCTGGCATCGCCGATGTTCCATGCCTCGATCAGTTCGTTGGGAGCCAGGATGAAACTGGTGCGCAGCACCCGGTCATTCACCTTGGCGCTGTGGCCATCGGCGGCACGCAAGGCGTAGGCGTAATCGGGGCGCTCGTGGTTCAGCTGCATGAGGGTGCCGTAAGAAGGAAAGCGGCCGGAGTGAATGTGATGTTTTCAGCGCTTCACCGTTCAGCCCGCGGCATTTATTTGCGCGGCAGGACGATCTGGCGGTGGTCCTTGCTGGGTCGGTACAGCACGGCAACGTGGCCGATGCGCTGGACCAGCGCCGCCTCGGATTTCTCCACGATTTCCCCAATCATGGCGTCGCGTGATTCGCGGTCTTCCGCGGCTATCTTCACCTTGACCAACTCATGTTGCTCCAATACGGCGTCAAGCTCTGCCAGGAAGGAAGGCGTCAGGCCCTTGGCACCGATCTGCAGCAAGGCATTCAGGTCGTGTGCCTGGCCGCGGAGAAAGCGGGACTGGCTGGAGGTCAAGGCTGTGGACATGCGCTGCGGTACGGGGCGGGGAGGGCCTTCAGGGTATCATGCGGTCCTTCCCTCGATCCCTTCCCGATGCCCGTGCTTCCCTGCACAGGAGCACTTGGGGAAGTCCCACGACCCATGGCCACCCGAAGCAAAAGCAGCCAGCGTTGGCTCAAAGAGCATTTCGCCGATCCCTACGTGAAAAAAGCGCAGGCCGAGGGCCTGCGTTCGCGCGCGGCGTACAAGCTGGAAGAATTGATCGAACGTGACCGTCTGCTCAAGCCCGGCATGGTGGTCGTTGACCTGGGCGCGGCCCCGGGCGGCTGGTCGCAGTTCGTGCGCAAGGCGCTGGGCGACAGCGGCCGGGTCGTGGCCATGGATATTCTGGAGATGCCCAGCCTGGCCGGCGTTGACTTCCTCCACGGCGATTTCAGGGAGTCGGAGGTCCTGTCACAACTGGAAGCCATGTTGAACGGCAAACCGGTGGACCTTGTGCTGTCGGATATTGCCCCCAATAAGAGTGGTGTGGACGCGGTCGACCAGCCGCGCATGATGCACTTGGCCGAGCTGGCCATGGACTTCGCGGACGGTCACCTGAAGCCTGGCGGCGCGTTCCTGATCAAGGTCTTCCAGGGCACAGGCTTCGATGTGTACGTGCGTGAACTGCGACGGCGCTACGAAAAAGTGGTGATCCGCAAGCCGGATGCTTCCCGCAAGCGCTCCCCGGAAGTTTATGCACTGGGGCAGGGCAAGCTCCTGCACATGAAATGACGCGGTTCGTTGTAGTCTGCCCATCGAGTTATAGGAAATACCGGAGTCAATGAGGATGAATGGCTTGAGCAAGAATCTGCTGCTATGGGTAGTTGTTGCTGTTGTGCTGATGGTCGTGTTCCAGAGCTTCTCGCCGAAGCAGGGCGCCGCGGCCGCGCAGAAGACGACGTATTCGCAGTTCCTGGACCAAGTCGACAACGGCAGCGTCAAGGAAGTCACTTTCAGTGGCGACACGCGCGGCAACACCACCGAGATCCAGTACAAGCTCAGCAATGGCCAGGAAGGCACGGCCATCGGCCCGTATGACCGCGAGCTGGTCAACGAGCTGCGCAACAAGAATGTGGAAATGCGCCAGGAAGAACCCTCCAGCGGCGTATCGCTAGGTTCCATCCTGATGACCTTCCTGCCCGTGTTGCTGATTATCGGCTTCTGGATCTTCATGATGCGGCAGATGCAGGGCGGCGGTGGCGGTGCCAAGGGCGCGATGTCCTTCTGCAAGTCCCGCGCCAAGCTGCAGGGCGAAGACCAGATCAAGGTGACCTTTGCCGACGTCGCAGGTTGCGATGAAGCCAAGGAAGAAGTCAGCGAGCTGGTGGAATTCCTGCGCGACCCGGGCAGGTTCCAGAAACTGGGCGGCAAGATCCCGCGCGGCGTGCTGATGGTCGGCCAGCCCGGCACCGGCAAGACCCTGCTGGCGAAAGCCATCGCCGGCGAGGCCAAGGTGCCGTTCTTCAGCATTTCCGGTTCGGACTTCGTCGAGATGTTCGTAGGCGTCGGCGCCAGCCGTGTGCGCGACATGTTCGACCAGGCCAAGAAACATGCGCCTTGCATCATCTTCATTGACGAAATCGATGCGGTCGGTCGTCATCGTGGTGCCGGCCTGGGCGGCGGTCATGACGAGCGTGAGCAGACCCTCAACCAGTTGCTGGTAGAGATGGACGGTTTTGAAGGCGGCGAAGGCGTGATCGTAATTGCTGCCACCAATCGTCCCGATGTGCTCGATCCTGCGCTGCTGCGTCCGGGCCGTTTCGACCGCCAGGTCATGGTGGGCCTGCCGGACGTGCGTGGCCGCGAGCAGATCCTGCGCGTGCATATGCGCAAGCTGCCCATCGCCGATGACGTAGTGCCGATGGTGATCGCGCGTGGTACGCCCGGTTTCTCGGGTGCCGATCTTGCCAACCTGTGCAACGAGGCGGCGCTGTTCGCTGCGCGCGAAAGTGGCAAGGAAGTGCGCATGGAGCATTTCGACCGTGCGCGCGACAAGATCATCATGGGCACCGAGCGTCGCTCGCTGGCCATGAGCGAGGAAGAAAAGCTCAATACCGCGTACCACGAGTCCGGTCACGCCATCGTCGGCCGCCTGGTGCCCGAGCATGACCCGGTCTACAAGGTCACCATCGTCCCGCGTGATCGTGCATTGGGTGTGACCGTCTACCTGCCGGAAGGCGACAAGTACAGCATCAACCGCACCGGCATCGAGAGCCGCCTGGCGACGTTGTACGGCGGGCGCGTGGCCGAGGAACTGATTTTTGGTTCCGACAAGGTCACTACCGGTGCTTCCAATGATATCGAGCGCGCCACCAAGATGGCTCGCAACATGGTCACCAAGTGGGGCCTGTCCGAAGAGCTTGGTCCGATCACGTATGCGGAAGAGGAAGAGGAAGTGTTCCTTGGACGCTCGGTGTCGCAGCACAAGAATGTGTCGGATGACACCGCACGCAAGATTGACGAAGTGGTACGTACCATTCTCGACAAGGCCTACGCGCGTACGACTACCCTGTTGACCGAGAACATCGACAAGCTGCACAAGATGGCCGAAGCGCTGATGTTGTATGAGACCATCGACGTCTCGCAGATCGACGCGATCATGGAAGGTCGTGAGCCACCGCCGCCGGCCGGTTGGACCAAGACCGAGAAGGGTGAAGTGATTCCGCTTCCACAGGCACCGATCGGCGGACCCGCCGCGCAGACCTGATGATCGTTTTGCAACGACAAGAAAAAGCCGGAGTTCGCTCCGGCTTTTTTTATGTTCGCATCAGTGCCTGACTGCGGCGCCTGAAGCGCTCGCCGTACGCGGTTTCATCGCCGCCCGCACTTTATCGCGCAGGATGACGGCCTTTGCTGTGCGCTCGTTGCCGGGACCCAGTGCCTTGTCGAGCAGGACGATGGCATCGGCGAACTGCTGCTCCGATTCCTTGGCGCGGCCCAGGTAACCAATCATCCCGGCGTGGTTGTAGGCAGTCACACCCATGAACATGTGCTCGGCGCCGAATACCGGCAAGGCCAGCTCCATGGTCCGGCGTTCCAGTTTCTCTGCGTCGGCGTAGCGCTTCAGGTCCAACAGGGCGCCGGCCAGATTGTGATCGCAGATCAGGGTGCCGGGGTGCGAAGGCCCGGAAGCCGCGTGCTCGCGTTCGCAGCTTTGCCTGAGGTAATCGTACTGACGGGTCAAGTCACCTTTTTCCCCGTACAGCACGCCCAGATTGTTGAGCAGGCTGCGGTACTCGCCTGAATCTTTGCCGTAGTCGGTTCCGCGCGCTTCCAGGGTCGCCAGCATCAATGCCTCGGCGCCCGCATAGTCCTTGAGGTCCTGCTTGACCAGCGCCAGATCCGAAGCAATGGACAAGGTGTGGTCGTTACGTGGTCCGTAGATGTCTTTCGACAAGGTATGGGCCGCCTGCAGGATCGGTAGCGCTTCGGTGAACTTCTCGGACAGGAACAGCGCGCCACCGAGTCCACGGAGAGGTTCCAGCGTGGCGATATGGCCCGCACCATGCAGCGCCTGCCTGCCTGCCAGCGCTTTGCGATAGAGCGCGATGGCTTCATCGTACTGGCCCATTTCGCGCAGCACGTTGGCCTGGTAGGTCATCGTGGTCAGTGCCTCGGTGGAACCGGCACCGAACAGTTTTTCGGCTTGCGGTGCGACGGCGCGCAGGCGTTTCAGCGATGCTTCGAAATCACCTTCGTGCATCTGCACGAAGGCGGTGTCGATCTGGGCATTGGCACGCACCTTCGGGTCGGCGTGGCTGAGCAGGGGGGCCAGCACTTCGCGTGACAACTTGTGGTTGCCGCTGCGCGTGTGCAGCTTGGCCAGGTCCAGGCGCGCATTGACTGCGATCATGTCCGCCTGGCCGCTGGTTTCGGCCAGTTGCTGCGCCGCTTCGAGCTCGCGCTGCGCCTTGGGAAATTCGCCCAGGTTCAGATAGGCATTTCCCAGCGCCATGCGTACCGATGCTTCGGTGACGGGACGATCGGTGAATCGGGTGCCGACCGTCTTGGCCGCCGCGTCCAGCAAATCACGCACCTGCACGTCGCTGCGCCCGGAAGTCAGTGGATTGGCCTGGGCCAGCAGATCCTCGGTGAGGAACTGATTGACTGCGGCTGCCACGTCGGCGTCGCTGCGTGCGCGTTGCTGCGCATCGCGCACCTTCAGCAACAACACGCTCACCACGCACAACACGCCCGCCAGCACGCCGCTGGCGATGGCCAATTGGCGCCTGCGCGTGCGCGTGCGGTCTAGCGCATGGCGCAGGCGTTCGGCTTCGTCCTGTGCATCGACTTCGGCCTGTCGTTCAAGACGCCGTGTGGCAAGCGTGCGCAGGCGCGTCGCCAGTTGCGAGGCGTCGCCCAGACGCTGCGCGGGGTCGCCTGCCGCGGCGGCAGAGATGTCCTCGCGCAACAGCGGGTCATCAATGTCGTTTTCCCAGCCGGGTGCCAGCGGTTGCCGGGTGTCACCGACCAGACACTGGTACAGCATCACGCCCAGCGCATAGATGTCCGAGCGCGCGGTAGGCGCGCGGCCACCGAGTATTTCCGGTGCCAGGTACAAGGGCGTGCCACCGGAATCCGCATCGGCCTGCGCAGCGGTGAAACCCAACCGCGTGATTTCCAGTGCTTCCAGCCGCGCCAGGTCAACCAGTCGTCCGCTGCCGAAGTCGGCCAACTTGATCCTTGGCGTGCCCGACTGCGCCGACACCAGCACATTGGCCGGCTTGAGGTCCTTGTGCAGCACGCCGACCGAATGCGCCGCCGCCAGTGCATCGGCGACTTCCGCCACCAGCTCCAGGCGCAGCCCCAGATCGATCTTGCCCAGCCCGCCCTGACTGTCCGCCCAGTCCAGCAAGGAGCCTTCGCTGACGAATTCGGTTTCCAGATAGAAAGGCGCTTCTTCCAGGTTCCAGTCCAGCAAGCGCACCAGGTCAGTGCGCGGTCCCAGGCCGTCGTGCAGCACGCGCGACAGGGTGATCTCGCGCTTTAGCGACGTCAGGCTGCCGGCATCCAGGCCAAACTTGAAGACCCGCTCTTCCCCGGTCTTGGTGTGTGCGGCCAGCCAGGCTTCGCCGACCGCACCACTACCCAGACGTCGCCGTAGCCGCCACAAAGGGCGAAGCGGTGGAATGTCGCCCTCGTGCAGGTCCGGGATCTGCTGCAGGGCCGTCGCCGGGCTGGTTTCCACCTGCACCGGTGCGATCAGCCGATAGCCATAGCCATGCACCGTCTTGATGATGGCCTGCGATTCGTCGCCCAATGTCTGCCGCAGGCGGGCCATGGTCTTGGTCAGCACCGCATCGCTGAGGATGCGTCCTGCCCAGACCTCGTCCAGCAGCTCCTGCTTGGTGACCACCTCGCCGGCGTGTTGCAGCAGGTAGAACAGCTCTTCCAGCTGCTTGCGCTCCAGTTTCACCACCGCCCCTGACACGCTCAGGGCCAGGCTGCGGCCGTCGAACAGGCATTCGCCGAAGCGGAACCGCAGTTCGCGGCGGCTGGATTCGTTGCTGTTGCGGGGGGGCGGTGTCTGCATGCGCCTGATTCTACGAAGAAAAGTGAGGGAAAGAACAAAGTAGGAAAAAAGTACGGATTCCGTAACGACCCACGTGGCGCGCCGGCCCAGTCTTGCGCCGTCAACCGAACGGGGAGTCGAAACGATGCAACGCAAACTAGCGGGAACCAAACCTACCCAGGGCCTTCCACAGGCCTGGCTGGTAGTCACGGCCATGGCCATCACCCTGCTGTCGGGCTGCAGCAGCATGCCCAAGCGACAAGCGCAGGAACTGCTGGTGCCGCTGGATCCGGCTGCCTTGCAGGCGCAGGCCGTGCAGGCCATACGTAGTGGCGATGCCGGCCAGGCGCGCAAGGCCGCCGAAATGCTGCTGATGCGCGATATGCGTGCGCCGCAGTCGCACCTGCTGCTGGGCGCCGCCCATCAACTGCAGGACGATCCCGCGCTCGTCGATCTGGCAGGTTCGGGTTTCGAATCAGCCACCCGCCTGGGCGAAGGTGGCCCCTGGCCGCATTACCTGGCGGGCGTCAATCTGATGCGGCAGCAGCGCCACCAGGCGGCTGCCGAGTCCTTCGCCCGTGCGGTGATGGCGGACCCCGGTGCTGGCTGGGCCTATGAAGGACTGGCCGCCGCCGCGTACCTCTCGGGCGATCTGGGCCTGGCCGAAGCCGCCGCTGCACGCGCACGCCAGCTTGATCCGCAATCTTCCGGTGCCTGGCGCACCGCCGTGCTGGCCGCTGCGGGCAGCAACGACGAAACCGGTGCCCGGCAATTACTGGCCCATGCACCGCAGGCGATGCCGGCCAACGAACAGAGTTGGGTCAGCTCGCGCGCCAACCTCTTGCTGCGCACGGCTGCAATCGATGCCGACGCGCAGCCGGCCGAAGAGGCGGGTGCATTCACCACAACCAACGTCCCCGTCCCGCAGCAACTCAGTGTCGACGTGACCCTGATCCTTGGCGACCTGCGGCAGTCGCGGGGCTACGGCGTGAACCTGCTCGAATCGCTGCAACTGCAGTTCGGCAAGACCGAAAACCGCCAGCGCATCACCACCGATGCGGGCAGTGCGCTGACCACGTCGATCACACGCCTGATCCGCATTCCGGATATCACCTACAACCTCAATATCCTCAACCGTGGCAATCGCCAGTACGAAGTCATCGCGCGCCCCAGCCTCAGCGCATTCCTCGGCGAGCAGTCGACGTTCTTCGTCGGCGAACAACTCAACGTGGCGGTGTCGGGCATCAACTTCGCGCAGCTGGAGAAGATCGATGTTGGCGTCGGCCTGAAGATCACCCCGGCGGAAATACGTGCCGATGGCGCACGCTTCCGGGTTGAAGCGGACCGCAGTTTCTTCAGTGATCAGGGCGTCGGCAGCTTTTCGCAGCAGCTGGCCACCTTCAAGCAGAACGTGGCCGCCACCGCCGACGTGCGCTTCGGTGAAACGCTGGTACTGAGCGGCCTTTCCGAATCGGTCAACGATGGCAGCGAATCCGGCGTGCCGGTGCTGGGTGATGTGCCAGGTCTCAACCTGGTCTTCAACCGCAAGACCGACCAGCGCCGGCAACGCTCGGTGATCATCCTGGTGACGCCGTCTGCACCACTCGGCCTGCAGACCGGCGACACGCGCGGTGATGCCGTGCGCAAGCTCACCCAGCTGTGGGACACGCTGGCCCAGCCTGAGCACGGACTTGGCGCACTGGCCACGCGCATCCAGAAGCGCAAGTTCTTTTCGCGTGGTTCGGCGGGTGACGTGCAGGCACGCGACCTGGGTGACAGCGCCCTGCGTGATGCCTTCCTGGCCAGTCTTTCTTCAGGGCGAGCGCCATGAAATCTGTTCATTCCGTCGGCCTGTTATCCACGCAACCCATGGAGCAAACAACGATGAAAATTTCCCGATTGATCCATGCGTTACTGGTCGGTGGTCTATCGATGGGCTTGCTCTTGCCCTGGTCCGCACACGCAGCGCTGAGCGACAGCAGGGTCTGCCCAAAACTTTCGCCGGAAATCAGTGCGCCGCCAGGGGTGCAGGTGCCGGAAGTCTGCTACAGCGGATTCAACTGCACGGTGGGCATGCGCGGTGACTGGCTGGATATCACTAACAAGGTCGGCATTCTTTACAAAAGCACCCCGGGCAGTGGAGAAATAGCCCTCAATGCAGAGGTTTCCATTGCTGCGCGGGGCGACGACATCCGCGCCTCCAATGCCTGCGTACCAGTGTCGCAACGGGACCGCGAGGGCTATGTTGCCGTGCTGCTTGAAGAAATTCGAGGTGCCGGCAGGGCCCAAGTCCTGGCAAGCCGGCCGGCTTTCGCTGGCATAGGAACGGATTTCAACTTCGTGGATATCGAGGTGCGTGATGGCACGCGTTACCTGCATCCAGTCCAGCGCGCCGCACTTGCCGCGCGCGTCGGTGAAGTAAAGACCATCGAACTTACCGGTCGCGGCTTACAGGACCTGCGCATCAGGATTCGACCGCCCACCACGACTGCCATCACTTTAAAACCCGCGGCGTCGCGGATGGCGGCTGCCGTCGCTAACGCCAACCTGCAAAAAACCGCAACGCCGCAGCAGCTTCTTGCAATTCAGACGCCGACTGTCTCGATTATTTCCAAATCCTACGACCGGCTCAGCCTGCAGGTGAACTTCGACCGGCAAGGAACGATCTCGCTGGCGGACTACCTGGAATTCACCGTGGGCGACCCCGCCATCAACCGCGACCTCGGTTGGCCGTCGATTGTCATCAGGCCGTGAGCTGCGCGCCGTATTTGCATCCTTCTCTTCATTGCCACATCCATCAAGGAGAAAAATCCTCATGAGCAGTTTGCCTCTCGCAACAACCGTGTACGCACCTCGCGTACGCAAATCTCTACTGTCTGTGGCTATGTTGTTGTGCGCCACTTCAAGCCTTTGCCTTGCACAGGAAACAGGCCGGATGGCTGCGCCGGTGTCATTGCAGGCAGCCAAGCTACAGAACATGCAAGCCACTGGCACGAAAGCGGCAGCGGCCATGATCGTCGGCACCTGGGGCAACAGCAGGAGCGACAAGGAAACCGGTGAGGAAGAAACCAGCATCATCGAGTTCAAGCCCGATGGCAGCTACACCACCCGGATACGCAACAGCCAATTTCCAGACATGGAAAAGATGCCACTGGCAGGTGGCAGCTATGCGCTTACCGCAGCCGACAAGGGAGGTTTTACGGTGGTGCTGGATCGCACGCGGGGTGATCCGGAAGAAGACAAGGCCACCGCACGAAGCACCATGGTGGTGTCGATCGTGGATGAAAAAACACTGCGCGCGCCAGACGGCGCCCTCCTCAGCCGCATCAAATAGGAACAACGACATGAATCACCTGAATCCTGCTTTCGCCCTGCGCGGCCTCCTGGTCATATTGCTGGTTTGCACGACCTGGCTGCTACCGGCTGCATTCAGTCCTGCCCACGCGGATGACCGTTGTTTCGGTGCCGCGGGAATGGGCTGCGGCACCTGGAATGGCGGCGGAATGCCAGCCGTGGCGTTCTGCACCGGAAACCTCAGTGGTAGTGCCCTGTGTCTGGTCAGTGGCGGAAGCATGACCCACGACCCGTGCTGCGCCAAAACTCCGAATGGAAAGCAATGCGGCGGCAATAACACCAAAGCGGAATGTACCGCCGAATGGGACAAGTCTGTCAGCCGCGTGGTGTGGGCCTACCAGTGGGCACGCATCATCGACACGCGCATAGACAACCCCACCGGCGTCGTGACTACCCCGCTGTACTGCGCCAAGAAGAACTCGGTCATCCACAAGAACGACGCGCGCTATTGCTGCAGTGGCCGCGCGGATCCAGGCAACTACTGGGTGCGCCTTGTGCGTCCAAGCCTGAGTGTTTGCAGGTAATCGCGCGATCCGTCCGTTGTAGCCATTCCGGCGCGTGCGCGCTGCCCGATAGAGGACACCATTGTTATGCGTCAACCCGACAGTCCTGTTTTCAGACGCCGTTCGTAGCAACGCCACACCACCTTCAACCACCTCCAGGAAACGCAACCATGAATCGCATCAATGAAAAAAACCATTCCATCGCAACTTCGGTAAATCGCAAACACGTGCGCAATGCGTGCCTGGTACTGGGCGTGCCGCTGGCCATGTTGTTGTCGTCACTGTTGATTGTGCAGGCGGCAAATGCCGATACCAAGAAGCCGACGATTTCCGCCACGGATACAAAGCACCAGGCGGCCTTGCTGGTGGAAATTCGCAAGAACCTGTCCCAGAGCGGCAAGTTCAGCCCTGCGGTAATCGATGGCGTCATTGCCGAGCTGCGCAACAAAAGTATGGAAGAGATCAAGGCAATCGCGGACTTTGCCGGAAGCAATGCCACCGGTGCCGAGCGCTTGATCGGACCGGGGGTGAGCCAGGACGCACGTGACCGCGCGGGCCAACTCGTCGGCAGCAGCGGATCTTCTTCATCCATTAATGGAAGCGGCGCACAGCGTGGCGTGCAAAGCCAGCTTACGGGTGGTGGCATCAACGACACGCGGGGCCAAGAGTCGGTAAGCAAGGAGACCTGCGTGGCGTGTCCAGGCAGCAGCGGGCGCGGAATGACGGCGAGTCAGGCTACTGAAGAACCAACGGTCGAGACGAAGCCCAATGGCGACGTGGTCACGAGCTACAGCGACAACAGCAAAAGCATCGTGCGCGGTGGGAAGACCGAGTATGTCAACAGTCATGGGCGGGTGGTGGACCAGAATGGACGCTCTGGATTCTTGAGTTGGCTCCTTGGTGGCAAGAAAACGCCATTGCCGGACGACAATAATCCGTCATCGGGACGCCTTACATTTGCCGACCAGAAACGATTGGGGCTGATCGGGTCGCTGGTATCGGAACCGGATCCAAATAGCACCAAGGGCGGTACCGGCGGTGGTGTGAACGAGAGCAAAGCCAACCGCACCGGAACTGTCGGCCTGTACACCGAGAGCGGCACGGCCACCTACACGTCCAAAGCCGACGTCCAGGAAATCATCCGCATCTCGGTGGAGAAACTGCAGGGACCGCAGGTAGGCCAGTAGATCCATCGCGCCTCCACCTTGACGAGGAAATCCACATGTCCAAGATAATCAAGCAATCGCTGACGTTGATCATATTGCTGTTGGCAACGACCGCGGCCATTGCCCAGGTACCAGTATTGAAGAAACCCCTGGTGCCTGCGCCACAGATCAAGCCATCGGTACCACCGGCCGTGCTCAAGACACCAATCACTGTGGTCAATGCGGCCGGCATCGCCAGCAACAGTCCGAACCGGGAGGAGGCGGCACGCCGCCTCAAGGCCCAGAACGTACCCGTGGCCGCAGCGCTGCCGGCGATCCGAAACGCATTCGGTGTGGAAAACGGAGCCGAAGGCCGTGCCTTGCGGGCTGCGGGCTACGGCACAGCGGATTTGCTGCTTGCGATAAAGCAGGCCGATGGGCTGGATGCCGCTGCCATGTCCAATCGCATGCGGGTGATAGGGATTCCCTTGCAGGAAAAGGGGCCAGCACTGCGACGACTCTATGGATTGGATTTCGACGCGCTATTGGCAGCCATGTCTGAAAACGGGAATTCTTCAACCGTATTCGGATACGCATTGGACGCCATGGATTACAACCTCGAGCAGATCCTGCAAACCGGGTATCGCTATTTCAGCGGAGGGTTTATTCCGAATCATCGAACCGGCCACCCTTACCCGGGTCCTGGCGATCTTTACGACCTCATCACTACGGGAATCCCGCTTGCAGGACGGATACAAGTTGATCACTACATGCTCTACGCCCGCCTGATGGAAACGGGTTACGGGCCTGCGCTGACTTGGGCTCAGGTACGCCTGGGTACCTACAGCAGTAATGGTGCCCCTGCTGACAGTGTCTCGCGTTGCCTGGTGAGCACCAATTTCAGGGAAGACACGCCGCAGGACCAATTGATCAATCCCGTAGTGCGGGTCGAGATTGCACCTGGCGGAGTGGCCAGCCACTCCGAAGCGCACCGTCGCTGCTACGTCGATTTCCTTGAAAGACTCAGGGCCAATCGCGTGACCCACGCATTTGCCAGCCAGATCGCCAACGACGCGGTCTACTGTGCGCCGGACACGAATCCGGCCTGCGCCGTTGAAACCGCGAAGGTGGCGAAACAGATGGTCAACGAAGCGGGCTACCCGGAGCAGAAGCGACGGGACTGGGGCTCGCTTGAAAAGCAGGTGG
>JBDTZK010000280.1:0-3940 GCA_040005195.1 Pseudoxanthomonas sp. | reverse complement strand
GGGTACAACCAGTTCAAGATCACCCCGGCACAGTTCGGTTTCCCGCAGGCCAGTCGCGATTACTACTCGATCGAGGCCTATCTGGAACATCCGTTCGACGGCAAGTGGCAGGGCAAGATCGACTACGTGTTCTCCAAGAGCTACGGCACCACCGAAGGTCCGGTGCAGTCGAATATTGGTCAAGGTGGTTCGTCGGGTTCAATCACGACCCAATGGGACTTCGGTTCGCTGATGGAGTATTCCAACGGCCTACAGGCGAATAATCGCAAGCATGTCATCAAGGCTTACGGCTCTTACCAGATCGCTCCGGAGTGGATGGTCAGTGGCATCTTGACTCTGGCGTCGGGCACACCGGCATCGTGCCTTGGCTACTATGGTCCGAACCAGACGGCGGGCAATGCGTACGCCGGTTACTACCACTATTGCGGTGGCGTGGGCGCGCCGGGTGGCTCGACGGGTAACACACCTTGGATTCATCCGCTGAATCTGAGCGCTGAATACCGACCGTTGTGGGCGGGCAAGAAGTTGGCCCTCCAGCTGCAGTTGCACAACGTGTTCAACGAGCAGAATGCGACGCAGCTGTCTCCATTTTATGGCACAACGACTTCGCCGAGCATCAACTACCATCGTGCCCAGTTCACGGAGACGCCGCGTTATGTGCAGGTTGGCGTAACGTACGACTGGTAAGTCCGAGCAGGATTGCGTACCGGTGCTCCCGGTGCGCAATCAACCCGGAGATTCAAATAAAAAGGCCGCCAATCTGGCGGCCTTTTTATTTGCGCAAGATGGAGTTCCGCGTGGGAAATCCGCATGCAAGCCGTCGCTTGATGTCACATCGAATACGTATCGCCCAACTGGGTCCGCAGCGGGGCGAGCTGGGCATCATATCGTGCGCTGTATGCCGCTGATGCGCGCAAGGGTTCGCGTACCTGAGCGGCGCTGGCAGTGCTGCGCACGGTGCGCGAGGACAGGTGAGGAGTGAGGCATGCTTCATCGAAACTCAGGCCGCAGAAGGTCAGCAATCGGCGTATGCGAGTTTCGGGATCTGCCAGCAGTGCTTCATAGGGATGGTCCAGCATGCGATGCGGGAAAAGCGCCTGCCAGTGGCGGCGCAATCGATCGTAGTCCTTGTAGTGGTTGGCCATGTCGACGAGGTCGTAGCTGAAGTGCGCTCCGTTGCTGAACAGCTGGCGGTAACAGGCGAAGCAGGTCTCCAGCGGATCGCGATGGGAGCTCACTACATGAGCACCCGGCAACATTGCCGCGATTGCGCCGACGAATTGCCAGGTGACCAGGTTTTTGTCGGTAAACCGTGGGCGTTCCTGGCGCCAGCGCCGGGTACGCTCCAGGTAGTCGTTTCCGAGCCGCGACCAGTCCTCGGCCGTCGCGTCTCGTACCCAGAGTGGGAATGGCTTTCCGCGGCGCCTCGATTCGTCCTCGATGACTTGTGGCAGATCGGTAATCTCATTGGCGCCTTCGACATCCGGATGCGAGGCCAGGATCTGCTCGGTCAGCGTGCTGCCGGAACGTGGCAGGCTGACGATGAAAATCACTTCCTTGCCCAGCGTGGGGTCGAGCGGCGCCGGCAGCGGTGAAGCGAATGCTTCCATGATGGCATTCACACGAGCACTTTCTGCGCCGCCATTCCACTGCACGGTGCGACGTTTCAAGGCGTTGGCTTGTTGCAAGGCCTTGAACGCCGCCATGTAGTTGCCTTGGTCCTCGCACGCCTTGGCGAGCGCGAACTGCAACCAGATGTGGGCGTCCAACGGCATGCCGGGTAATTGCAGCGCACGTTCGATCTGGGCCACATCGGATGGCTCGAACCGTACGGTCTTCAAGTTGGCGAGAGAAAACCAGGCCAGGGCCTGCGCAGGTTGTCGGCACAACACGTCGCGATAATGGTGGGTCGCCTCGCTTATGTCCCCCAAACCGACCCATGCGTCAGCAAGGCACATCCGAGACAGCGCATGAGCGGGGTCAATCTTCAGCGCGCGCTGCAATGCAGTGCAGGCTTCCTCGTACTGAAATTGCAACTTCAACGCTTTGCCAAGGTTGTACCAACCCGCACTCATGCTGGGATTCAGTTCGCAAGCTCGACGCAGGCTGGCCAGTGCAGCATCAGTTGCGCCAGTTTCGTAAAGGGCGCTGCCGAGATTCATGTGCGTTGTGGCGTCATCCGGAGTGACGGTGAGCGCGTGCTGCAGGAAGTCGACGGCTTTCGCGTTGTCGCCGCGCATCTGCGAAACAACGCCCATCAATCGGTTCGCCTCGGCGCAGTCCGGCGCCAGTGCCAGCACGCCGAACAGTGCGCGTTCGGCGTCATCCAGCTGCATGCGACCCAATGCTGTGGCTGCCGTGTTGAGCAGCCGGGCTGCAGTGGGGGACAGCGCGCGGAGCGAGACTTGAGCGGGCGTCAGGGACGAGGTTCCTTTCATGACGGGGTGTATCCGTGATTCATGGGTACCGGAAATGCAGCAGTCCCGGTCCGTGCGTTTCGTCCAAGGCAAGGGTGCGTCGCAAAGCGTCTGTGGCCCCGTTCAGCTGCTGGTGCAATTTCAGTGCTTTGCCAAGGTTGTACCCGTTGGATGCTTGCATGGGGGCCAGTTCGGTGGCGCGACGCAAGCAGGTGAAGGCTTCTTCCGTCGCACCCGAATCGTAAAGAGTGGCCCCCAGATTCGTGAGAATATTCGGATCATCGGGGCGCTGTTCTGCGGCTTTGCGCATGCACTCAACGGCAGTGTTGCTGTTGCTGCGTATCTGACAGGTTATGCCATGCAGGAACTGTGCGTTGGCAAAGCCAGGAGCCTCGGCCGGTAGACCCTGCAAGGGCTTTTCGGCCAAATAATCCGGGCGCCCTTGGGATATTGCCTTGCCGGCATCGCTCAGCCACTGGGGAGCTGCGGGAGAGTGGGGGGAGGGCGACATGGGCTACCTGATGCGGATTATTTAGAACCTGTACCAAGTCTCGCATGTTCTTCATGGTGAAACGCGGCTGCATGACGCAGGCATTCCGCTTCATGGGGTGGGCGATTACCATGGATGGCTTCATGCAACCATATAAAGGGTTACTGCCTTGATTCTTTGTGTCCCCGCTGTTCTCGGTCCTGATGAGCTGGTAGCCATCAAATCCAGACTGGAGAGCGCTCCTTTCACTGATGGAGCTGCCACAGCCGGCTGGTCCGCGCGTGAGGTCAAGCGAAATCTGCAACTGACTTTGGGTACGCCTGCATACGAGCAAATTGCCCGCATCGTGCGCGAATCCTTCATGCGCAACGGTGAATTGCAGACGGCCTTGTTGCCGGCGGCGGCCACGCAGGTACTGATCAACCGTTATGGGCAAAGCATGGAATATGGTCCCCATGTCGATGCGCCAGTCATGGGCAGCATGAGCAATGCGGTGCGCAGCGATATCGCCATCACCATTTTTCTGTCCGATCCACGAAGCTACGATGGCGGTGAGTTGACCGTATTCATGAATGGTGTTGGCAGCCAGTTCAAGCTCGAGGCAGGTGCTGCGATCGCTTATCCTGCCAATACCCTGCACCGCGTCACCCCGGTCACGCGCGGTGCGCGCGACGCGGCGATCTTTTGGGTGCAAAGTCAGGTACGTGAGCCGGCGCAGCGTGAATTACTTTGGGATCTGGATAATGCGAAGCGGCAGATCTTCAACCGCGAGGGAAAGAGCCCCATTTTCGACGCGATCAGCAAGTCGCACGCCAACCTGCTGCGCATGTGGGCCGATGTCTGATTCCCGGCCCTGATGCGGCTCGGACTCAGTAGCGCGGCACGTTCGAATCAATCTCCGCAGCCCACGCATCCATTCCACCTTCCACGTTGTAAAGCTCGCTGAAGCCGTGCGCCGCAAAGCGCTCGGCCATGGCGCGGCTGGAGATGCCGTGGTGGCAGATGAAAGCGATCGAGGTGTCTTTGGGAAGCG
>JBDTZK010000279.1:0-3942 GCA_040005195.1 Pseudoxanthomonas sp. | reverse complement strand
GTCTACGACCAGATGCCGGAACCCAAGTGGGTTATCTCGATGGGCAGCTGCGCCAATGGCGGCGGTTACTACCATTACTCGTACTCGGTAGTGCGTGGTTGTGATCGCATCGTGCCTGTCGACATCTATGTGCCGGGCTGCCCGCCGACCGCCGAAGCGCTGGTCTACGGCATCCTGCAATTGCAGAAGAAGATCTGGCGTACCCAGACTATCGCCCGCTGATCCGGCTGCAAGAAAAGAACTTCCCACCCATCAACCTGAGCACGCCACGCCCCCATGGCCGAGCAAGCTGCAACCTACATCCAACACCTGCAGGCGCGTTTTCCAGACGCGATCCTCAGCATTGCCGAAGCACGCGGTGAAGTGACGCTGGAAGTGCCTGCGGATACCTGGCATGCGGCCTGTCTTTCGCTGCGCGATGACTTCGGTTTCGAGCAACTGGTGGACCTGTGCGGTGTCGACTATCTGGGCTACGGAAGTGACGAGTGGGAAACCGCCAATGTCTCTTCCGAAGGTTTCAGCCGCGGTGTCGAGCTTGGTTTCGGCCCCGGTCGCTTCACCTGGGAAAATCGTCCGCATGGCGACGGCCCGGTGCATCGTTTCGCCACTGTCGCCCACCTGCGCTCCTACCAGCACAATCGTCTTTTGCGCGTGCGTTGCTACGCGGCCAACGATGAACTGCCCATGGTCGCGTCGGTTACCGACATCTGGCCGGGCGCCAACTGGTTCGAGCGCGAAGCCTTCGACCTGTTCGGCATCCTCTACCAGGGCCACCCGGACCTGCGCCGCATCCTGACCGATTATGGATTTGTCGGTCATCCGTTCCGCAAGGACTTTCCTTTGATCGGTAACGTGGAAGTCCGCTACGACGAAGAGAAGAAGCGCGTGATCTACGAGCCGGTGACTTCGGTCGAACCCCGTGTCGGCGTGCCGCGCGTGATCCGTGATGACGCACGTTACGCGACTGCCGCGGGTGAGCAAGCCGGTCGCCAGCAGGCCGTGCAGGAGCCTGCCAAGTGACCGTCCAGCAATCCGGTGTCGCCTTTGCCAGCAATCCTGCCGAAAGCCGGCAGGAAATCCGTAACTACACCCTCAATTTCGGTCCCCAGCATCCGGCCGCGCACGGCGTGCTGCGCCTGATCCTGGAAATGGATGGCGAGACCGTGGTCCGCGCCGACCCACATATCGGCCTGCTGCATCGTGGCACCGAGAAACTCGCAGAAAGCAAACCGTTCAACCAGTCGATCGGCTACATGGATCGCCTGGATTACGTGTCGATGATGTGCAACGAACACGCCTATGTGATGGCCATCGAGTCACTGATGGGCATCCAGGCGCCGGAGCGTGCGCAGTACATCCGGACCATGTTCGACGAGGTCACCCGCATCCTCAACCACCTGATGTGGATCGGATCGAACGGCCTCGACCTGGGTGCAATGGCGGTAATGCTGTACGCATTCCGCGAGCGCGAAGAACTGATGGATTGCTACGAAGCCGTCAGCGGTGCGCGCATGCATGCCACCTACTACCGGCCGGGCGGCGTGTATCGCGATCTGCCGGACCACATGCCGCAATACAAGGAATCGCCCTGGCGCAAAGGCAAGTCGCTGAAGCGCTTCAATGCGGCGCGCGAAGGCTCGCTGCTGGATTTCCTGGAAGACTTTACCAATCACTTTCCGAATCGCGTCGACGAGTACGAAACGCTGCTCACCGACAACCGCATCTGGAAACAGCGCACCGTCGGCATCGGTGTTATTTCGCCCGAGGAAGCGCGCGCATGGGGCATGACCGGCGCCATGCTGCGAGGGTCGGGCATCGCCTGGGACCTGCGCAAGAAGCAGCCGTACGCGAAATACGATACGGTCGATTTCGAGATCCCGGTCGGCACCAATGGCGACTGCTACGACCGTTACCTGGTGCGCGTGGCTGAAATGCGCCAGTCCAATCTCATCATCAAGCAGTGCGTGAAGTGGCTGAAGGCCAATCCTGGCCCGGTGATGGTGCAGAATTTCAAAGTGGCGCCGCCGTCTCGCGAAGAGATGAAGGACGACATGGAAGCGCTGATCCACCACTTCAAGATTTTCAGTGAAGGCTATTGCGTGCCTGCAGGCGAAACCTATGCCGCGGTCGAAGCACCGAAGGGCGAGTTTGGCTGTTACCTGGTTTCCGATGGCGCCAACAAGCCGTTCCGCGTGCACCTGCGCGCGCCGGGCTTCGCACATCTTTCGTCGATGGACCACGTGGTCAGCGGGCACATGCTGCCGGACGTCGTGGCGATGATCGGCACCTATGATCTTGTTTTTGGTGAGGTGGACCGGTGAAGGCCACGGGTAATTTTGAAGCTGCTCGCGATGTCGATCCGCTGATTGCGTTGAACGACAAGACGCGCGCGCACATTGATCATTGGCTGTCCAAGTTTCCGCCGGACCGCAAGCGCTCGGCCGTGCTGCAAGGTTTGCATGCCGCGCAGGAACAGAACGAAGGCTGGCTGAGTGACGAACTGATCGTCGCGGTGGCCAAGTATCTGGAGCTTCCGCCGGTCTGGGCGTATGAAGTCGCCAGTTTCTATTCCATGTTCGAAACCGAGAAAGTCGGCCGCAACAATGTGGCCTTCTGCACCAACATCAGCTGCTGGTTGAACGGCGCCGAAGATCTGGTCGCACATGCGGAGAAGAAGCTCGGCTGCAAGCTCGGCCAATCCACCGCCGATGGCCGCATCTTCATGAAGCGCGAAGAGGAGTGCGTGGCTGCCTGTTGCGGCGCGCCGGTGGTCGTGATCAACGGCCATTACCACGAGAACATCACGCCCGCGAAGGTGGACGAACTGCTGGACGGGTTGGAATAAGCGCATGGCACATCACCCACACGCCTCCGAGGGTTACGGCCCGGTCGGCCCCGCCCCGAAAGAGCACCAGGTGGTCTACACCACACTGCATTTCGACAAGCCGTGGTCGTACGAAAACTATCTGAAGACCGGCGGCTACAGCGCGCTGCGCAAGATCATCGAAGAGAAGATCGCGCCCGCTGATGTGGTCGAAATGGTCAAGCAGTCCGGTCTGCGCGGTCGCGGTGGCGCGGGCTTTCCTACCGGCCTGAAGTGGAGCTTCATGCCCAAGGGCGATATGCAGAAGTACATCCTCTGCAATTCCGACGAATCCGAACCCGGCACCGCCAAGGATCGCGACATCCTGCGTTACAACCCGCATGCGGTAATCGAAGGCATGGCCATCGCCTGCTATGCGACCGGTTCCACCACGGCCTACAACTATCTGCGTGGCGAGTTCCATCACGAGCCATTCGAGCACCTGGAAGAAGCCACCGCCGAGGCGTATCAGCACGGCTGGCTGGGCAAGAACGTTCTGGGTTCCGGTATCGACATCGACATCTACAACGCACTCGGTGCAGGCGCCTATATCTGTGGCGAAGAAACCGCGTTGATGGAATCGCTGGAAGGCAAGAAAGGCCAGCCGCGGTTCAAGCCGCCGTTCCCGGCCAACTTTGGTCTGTACGGCAAGCCGACCACGATCAACAACACCGAGACCTACGCGTCGGTACCGGCGATCATCCGCAATGGCGGCGAATGGTTCCTCAATCTGGGCAAGCCCAACAATGGCGGGCCGAAGATTTTTTCGGTGTCCGGCCATGTCGCGCGTCCGGGCAATTACGAGGTCCGTCTGGGTACTTCGTTCGCCGATCTTCTGGAAATGGCCGGTGGCATGCGCAATGGCCACAAGTTGAAAGCGGTCATTCCCGGTGGCTCGTCGATGCCGGTATTGCCCGGCGAGACCATGATGGGTTTGACCATGGACTACGACGCCATCCAGAAAGCCGGATCCGGCCTGGGTTCGGGTGCGGTCATCGTCATGGACGAGACCACCTGCATGGTCCGTGCCTGCCAGCGCATCGCGCGTTTCTACTACGCTGAATCCTGTGGCCAGTGCA
>JBDTZK010000278.1:0-3942 GCA_040005195.1 Pseudoxanthomonas sp. | reverse complement strand
GCTGCTGCGCCATCGCTCGAGCGCAATGACCGGGACTGGGCCCAGGGCAGGGTGGCCCATGCGGCGCCGCCGGCCATGCTGCCAGCAACGAGTTTCAATACAGTGCGACGTCCAATCGGGGGCATGTTGTCAATCCGGTTGAGGTGACCGGATTCTCCGTCATTCGTTCCGGTTGATGCAAGCGTTTTGTTGCGATATGGTGTCAATAAGTTTCGTTATATTACTGAGATCGCGCCATGACCGCTATTTCCCGCAACCTCTTGCTGGCTCTTTTCGTCGCTTTCAGCGCCCTGGCCTGTGCGGGTCCTGCCACTCCCGCGGCACCTGCCGCAGAAGCGCCAGGGACGCACGATGATGCCTACACGATGGCCGACTTCACCGGCGTCGCAAAGTACGACGCACACGTGCATGCCAACAGGAAGGATGCCGCGTTTCTGGAGCAGGCCCGCGCGGATGGTTTCGAGCTGATGTCGATCAACGTCGACTATCCGGATTTTCCTGCGCTCGCTGTGCAGCACGAGGCTGCGCTGGCACTGGCCAGTGCGGACCCGGCGCATTTCCATTGGGCCGCCACGTTTTCAATGCGGGGATTCGGTACGCCGGGCTGGGCCGACCGCGTCAACGCAGGGCTCGTCCAGGACGCAGCGCAGGGCGCGCGCGCGGTGAAGATATGGAAGAACGTGGGCATGATCGAGAAGGATGCGGATGGCAAACTGATCATGCTCGATACGCCCGCGTTGTCACCGGTGGCCGAGCAGGTCCGTGCATTGGACATGGCCCTGATTGGTCACCAGGGCGAGCCGCACAACTGTTGGCTGCCGCTGGAACAGATGACCACCGACAACGACCGCGAATACTTCCGCAACCATCCCGAATACCACATGTACCTGCATCCCGATCAGCCCAGCTACGAGGATCAGATCGGCGCGCGCGACCGTTTCGTGGCCGCACACCCTCAGTTGCGTTTCGTCGGCGCACACATGGGTAGCCTGGAATACGACGTGGACCGGTTGGCGGCGTTCCTGGATCGTTTCCCCAACGCCTCCGTGGACCTGGCTGCACGCATGAGCCAGGTGCAGTACCAGTCGGTGCGTGATCGCAAGAAAGTGCGCGATTTCTTCATCCGCTACCAGGACCGCCTGCTGTACGGCACTGACCTGACTTATTCACCGGAAGCCAATCCGGCCGACTTCAAGCGCGAAGCGCATACCGTCTGGACAGCCGATTGGCGTTACCTGGCCACCTCCGAGACGCAGCGCGTGCAGGTTCTCAATGCCGAAGTGCCCGGCCTTGCCTTGCCGCGCGCGGTGGTGGACAAGATCTATTACGACAATGCCGTGCGTGCGTTCGCGCCGGCCAGTGCCGGCAAACAATAAAGCGATGGCTTCAGGCCAGCAGCAGCTCGAAACCCAGTTCATGGCTGGCCTGGCGTATGTCTTCCGGCGCGTTGGTGTCGGTGATCAGGGTGGTGAGATCGCTGACCGGGATGATGCGGTGCAGGCAGATCTTGCCGAACTTGGAGCTGTCGGAGATTGCGACGATGACGCGCGCGGCTTCGACCATCTTCCGGTTGAGCATCGCTTCGGGTTCGTAGTGCGTGGTGATGCCGCGCTCCAGGTCGAATCCGTCCACGCCAAGGAACAGCATGTCCACATGCAGCGCGCCCAGCGCTTCGACGGTGATCCCGCCATAGAACGCCATGTTCTTGCGTCGCAGTTCGCCGCCCAGCATGACGATGTTGATGTTGCTCTTGGCCGTCAATGCAGTCAGCACGCCAAAGTCGTTACTGACCACGGTGACGTCGATGTTGGGCAGCGCCTCGGCCAGCTGGATAGAGGTGGTGCCCGAGTCGATGGCGATGGTGTCGCCAGGCTTGACCAGGGCGGCGGCGCGCTGGCCGATGCGTCGCTTCTCGTCCAGGAAAACCGTGCGCTTGGCTTCATAAGGGGGTTCGGACAGTGCCCCACCCACCGCGCCGCTGTCGATGCCGCCGCCATAGGCGCGCGCCATGACGCCGCGTTCGGTGAGATAGCGCAGGTCCTTGCGCACCGTCTGCATGCTGACATTGAAGCGCTGGGCCAGCGCGGCGACCTGCACGCTGCCATGCTGGCGCACGAGTTCACTGATTTGCAGGCGTCGTTGACTGGTGTCGCGGGTGGCGACCATGGGTGCTCCTTACAGGTCGACGAAAGTATGTGCGATTTCGTTAAATTTCGCTATTGATGCGAAACGAAATATGTAATAGCCTGAGTTTCGTTTTGTTGCGCACGCTTGTCACCACTCATCCTGAGGAGCTCCCAGTGAAGTCTATCCAACCGCATCGCAACACGCTCTTTTATGGCATCGCGCTTGCGCTGCTTGTGCCCCCACTGGCGTTTGCGCAAGAGAGCGCTGTCCAGCCGGTCGAGCCAGCCGCGCAGCAGGCGCAGACTCCCGTAGTGTCGCAAGACGGTGCTGTCGATACGTTGGAGACCGTCGTGGTCACCGGCGTGCGCGGCAGCCTCGGTCGCTCGGTCGAACTCAAACGTGATGCCGGCACGGTGCAGGATTCGATCAGTGCACTAGAACTGGGCAAATTCCCTGACGACAACGTGGCTGACTCACTCAGTCACATCACCGGTGTGTCGATCTCGCGTACGGCCGGTGGTGAAGGCCAGAAGGTCAGCGTGCGTGGCCTTGGTCCCGAGTACACCTTGACCACGTTCAATGGCCGCATCCTGGCCACCGATGGTGCTGGCCGGGATTTTGCCTACGACGTGTTACCGGCCGATGTCATCAGCGGCGCCGACGTGATCAAGGGTGCACAGGCTTCGCTCACCGAAGGTGGTGTCGGTGGCCTGGTCAACCTGCGCTCGGCCAGTCCCTTCGATGACCCCGGCCAGCACGCGATCGTGCGCCTGGAAGGTGATCGCAACCAGATGTCGGAATTCGACGGACAGAAATTCTCCGCCGCCTACAGCAATACCTTCGCAAACGACACCATGGGCGTGGTGCTCGGCGTGGTCTACGGACAGCGCAAGGACCGTACCGATATCGCCGGCAACGACGGTGGCTGGACCCGCAATCCCGACCCGACTGACGAGAGCTGGCTGTGGGGCAACGCGTGGGGCGGCAACATCGATCCCAACGGCAACGGCGAGCTGGATCCGGAGGAATACGGTTTGATCGCCCCGGGCCAGTTCCGCGTCGGTTCCATCCTGGAAGAAAAGAAGCGCAAGGCGTTCTCCGGCAAGTTCGAATGGCGGCCGAGTGACAAGGTGCGCATCGTGCTGGACGGATTGAAGACGCGACTGGACTCGCCGCAGGTGTCCTACCAGCAGTCCTACTACCCGTTGTTCGCACCGGGCCGCTGGTCCGATATCCAGGTCCAGAACGGTATCGTCACCGGCTTCACCATGGACAACACCGATCCCGAACTGCGCTTCAATCCGGAATTGTTGAACCAGACCGAACACCGCGTGGTCGACACCGATCTGTACGGTATCAATGGCGAATGGAAAGCCACTGACAATCTGACCCTGACCGGCGACCTGTATCGATCCACGTCCAAGCGTTACTCGGGTGGGCAGGACACCTACGTGGTCCTGCGCATGAACCAGCCGAACACTGCGCGCATCACCCTCGGCCCCAACGCAGTGCCTAACGTCGCGGTCAACTTCGATGACGGACGTGATCTGAACACGGGTCTGGCCAATGGCGAGTTCGGTGATTCCGATTTCAACACCCACTACATGGAACTGCGTGGCGACAACATCGTCGACAAAGTCACCGGTGGCACCATTGCCGCCAAGCTGTTCGTGGGCAAGTGGAACATGGACGACTTGCACTTCGGTGTGGCCCGCACCGAGCGGACCAAATCGCGTGACTTGATCAACAACACGCTCAATGGCGGCGCCGATTATTACGCGGGCGACAACGCCATCAACGTGGGAGACCTGGGCG
>JBDTZK010000277.1:0-3948 GCA_040005195.1 Pseudoxanthomonas sp. | reverse complement strand
CGAACTTGCGCAGGCCACTGCCCCAGTAGTCACGTGCCGCCACCGGCCGCGTGCGCTTGCGCAGCCGCGGCGGCAAGGCTGACCACAGCGCCACGACATCCACATGGCTGGAATGGTTGGCGAAGTAGATGCGTTGTTTGCGCGTCGGCCGGGAGCCTGACCAGCGCGGGTAGGCGCCGAGGAAAATCTGCACGAAAAACACCAGAAGGCGCGAGAACATCTCAGCCTTGCGCGCGCAGTTGCGACACGATGGAGCGGGTGCGGGTGATGCAGGTGAGCAATGCGCCCGTAGCGATCAGGATCGCAGCGACCAGTAGCGTGTAGCGCGTGTGGTGCCAGTACATCTCTGCTGCACCGACCACGCACGCAACCGTCAGCAAGGCCATGCGGTGCTGCTTGGCCATCGGCCCTCGGAAGTCCTGCGCCTGGCCCAGGCTGCCGCCAAACACACGGACATACGCGGTCAATGCCGCGAGCAATGCACCCAGCCAGCCAAGCCACGGATAACCTGCGGCGTAGCCCAGTGCCACGATCAGCAGCGAATCGGCGATGCGATCCGGGAATTCATTGTAGATAGTGCCGGTTGCAGTCTTCTTGCCGCCTTCCATCGCCACCATGCCGTCAAGCAGGTTGCAGGCCAGTCGCAGTTGCACGCAGGCTGCACACAACAGCAGCGCCAACGGGGAGGGCGTCCAGCCCAGCACTGCCGCACCCACCGCAGCGAAGAAGATGCTCAATACTGAAATCTGGTTGGGGCTGATCGACGAGCGTGCCAATGCCGCGCTGAGCGAAGATGCCCAGCCACTGCCACGTGCCGCGATCGGCCTGCGATTATCCGGTTGCCCCATGGCCTGATGGTAATCGATTGCGGCAATCCGGGAAGCAGCCTGCACGCGGCGTTAGCAGTTTCTTTACGCAGTTCACGGTAATCAGGGCGCAGTCTTTCCAGGATTCGATCATGCCGACCAGAATCACGCTCTCCTGCACCCTGTCGTTACTGATGCTGGCCGCATGCAGCGACAGGACTGCGCCACCCACGGGTGTCGATGACGCCTTGACGCGCGACGCGAGTTCCAGCGAAGCGGCGCAGTCCAATGACACGGCGCCGGATTTCCCCTCCATTCCGCAGATAGTCGTGCCCGATATCATCGGGGTGACGCCTGCGCAACGTGCACTTGAAAGTGCGATGCAGGACATCCTGGACCCTATCGCCGGCATCACCGTCCGGCCCGCCAACTGCACCACCGATGGTGCACTGGTCAACGATGCCGGCATCACCAGCGTGGACGAACGGGGCAACGTCAGCCGCAACGGCGATGAAGGCATCTTCAGGATCAATGCCGATGGCAGTGGAACGGCCAATTACGAAGGCGGCATCATTTCACTCAATGCGGATGGCAGCGGCACCATCAACGGTAATCCGGAAGGCGGCGGCGATGACGCGATCATCCGCGTGAATGCCGATGGTTCCGGTACCTACAATGGCCGCTACGGCATCATTTCGCTGGATGGAAAAGGTGCGGGTACGTGGAATGGCGATAGCGGCCTCATCACCAACAACGGCGATGGTTCGGGTACCTGGAACGGCCCGCAGGGACTGGTGACGATCAATGCGGATGGCTCTGGTGTATGGAACGGGCCGCAGCGGATGGTGAACAACCAGGGCGATGGCACGGGCCGCGTGGGCACGCCGGGCAAGGTGGTGAAGATGGACCCGTTGCCGAAGGTGCCGCCGGCGGGGAAGTTCCCGCCGCTTGGAAAGTTCGCGCCACCGGGTGCGCCCTGTGGCTTCGTCATCACTCTCAGTGATCGCGTGCTGTTCGATTTCGACAAGTCCGCCATCCGGCCGGATGCCTCGAAGGTGCTCGATGTGCTGGCGACCGCCTTGAAATCGGTACCGGCCACGTCGATGGAAATACGCGGACATACCGACGCCAAGGGCAGTGAAGATTACAACCAAGCCTTGTCGGAGCGACGCGCGAAATCGGTGGTTACTGCCCTGCAAGCGCGCGACGCTGCAAAAGACGCCAATGCCCGGGGCTATGGTGAATCGCAACCGGTCGCGCCGAATACGTTCAACGGTGCGGACAATCCGGGCGGGCGCCAACTCAACCGGCGGGTGGAGATCTTCGTCCGCACATGAGCGGGTCGCGAATCTTCACCAGTCCGTGGGGCGGTAGTCCTTGAGGAACTGGCCCCATACGTGTTCACCGGTATTGAGCCCATGGATGATCGGGTCGACGATGCGCGCGGCGCCGTCAACGATATCCAGCGGCGGGTGGAAACGTTCTTCCACCGTCTTGCGCGAAGCCAGCTCTGCCGGATCCTCGTCGGTGACCCAGCCGGTGTCCACGCTGTTCATGTGGATACCATCGCCTTGGTAATCGGCTGCGGCGGTGCGCGTCATCATGTTCAACGCGGCCTTGGCCATGTTGGTGTGCGGATGCCGCGTGGTCTTGAAGTTGCGGTAGAACTGGCCCTCGACGGCCGAGACGTTGACGATGTGCTTGTCACGATCATCGGTACGCAGCATCAGCGGCTTCAGGCGTGCATTGATCAGGAACGGCGCAATGGCGTTGACCAGCTGTACTTCCAGCAACTCCACCGAGGGCACCTCGTCCATCTGCAGGCGCCAGGAATTGCGCCCGCGCAAGTCCACCTGCTGCAGGTCCTGGTCCAGTCGACCTTCGGGGAACAAATGCTTCTGGCCCAGCAACTCTTCGGCCAGCAGAGGCACCTGCGAGAGTTCCGCCGCGTGAGTCAGCCCTGCGACCCCGGGCAGCGCCTGCTTGATCGCGACCTGCATGGCCGAAGCCTCGGGTAACAGGTCATGACTGCGCAGGCCTTCGTAACTGCCCAGCAAGTTGCGCACGTGTTCGGGCGTGTCGCGAAGTGCGGCGGTTTCGGCTTCCATCATGTGCGCGTAGAACTCGGGCGGGCGGCGCACGGTCTGGCAGGCGTTGTTGATGATGAAATCCAGGCGCGAATATTTACTGGATAGTTCGCGGCAGAACGCTTCGACGCTCGGCGTGTGGCGCAGGTCCAGGCCAAAGATTTCCAGACGGTGTGCCCAGTCTCCGAAGTCGGGTTCGTTGGCATAGCGCGCTGCCGAATCGCGGGCGAAGCGCGTGGTCACGATCAGGTTTGCACCGGCGCGCAGCAGTTTCAGCCCGGCCTGGTAGCCGATCTTCACGCGGCCGCCGGTCAGCAGCGCAACGCGACCGCTCAAGTCGGCCAGTTCAGTGCGTTTGAAGAAATTGAATTCGGCGCAGGCCGGGCACATCTGGTCGTAGAAGTGGTGCAGCTGGGTGAATTTCTGCTTGCACACGTAGCAATGGCGCAGCTCGGGTGATTCCAGCGGTGCGTGTGTGGCTTGCGCGCCGTCTTCGGCGATGAAGCCGGCTGGCGGAAAATAGTTGGGCGTAGTGAATACAGGCGCACGGCGCAGGCTGCGGATGCCGGTCTGGTCCAGCAGGGCATCGGCGCGGCGCAGCTTTTCGACGTGGCGCGCGCGCTCGACTTCCTTCGATTTCTTCCTGCGCAACTTGGGCTCGGGGTGGTAAATCGACGCGATGGCCTTGTGCAGGCGCACGCGCGCTTCCTCCGGCCATTGGTCGAGCACGGTGCGGTCGGTGGCGATCGATTCCAGCAATTCCAGCGTGGATTCGCTGGTCACGCCAGCAGGCGCGTCGTTGTTATCGGCAGGGCTGTTCACGGCAATCGGACTTCTCTTCATTGACGGGCGGATTGTGCAAAAAACAGAACGGGCCGCTAGGCGGCCCGTTCTTGATGCCTTCTCCAGGAGGAGAAGTTACCGCATTACTTCAGACCTGCTGCCTTGCGCAGTTCGTCGGCCTTGTCGGTCTTCTCCCACGAGAACGAGGTGGCGGTGTGCTTCTTGCCGGCGCTATCGCTGTAGGTGAATTCCTTCGGCTTGCGGCCGAAGTG
>JBDTZK010000276.1:0-3949 GCA_040005195.1 Pseudoxanthomonas sp. | reverse complement strand
GCGAGCGGCCAGCACCGCCAGCAACAGCACCAGCAAACCCAGCGTGGCGGCAAGATGGCGATGCAACTGCTCGCGCCAGGCCTTGTGTGTTTCAAAGGGACGCACAGCGCTGGCGGCGTGGTCACTCACTTCGCTGGCAGCCTGCGGCCAGGCAGCGCGGCCATAGCAGGTCGGCCAGTCTGGGCAACTCAAGCCCGCATCTGACAGGCGCACGAACGCACCGAACACCACCACGCACAAGGTCAGCGCCACCGCAAGCCACGCGAACCGATGGAAGTGCTTGTACAAGGCGGGAGGCGCGAGCACGGACATCAAATCAGCTTCAACAGTTTGGACACATCGGTGCGGATGAAACCCGGATCGGTGCCGGGGGCGTAACGCAGGATCACGAAGCCGTTCGGGTCGATGACATACACCGGGATGCCCGCAGGGTCGTGCACTTTGGGCAGCGCAGCCAGCAGCTCGGAAGTGGGTTGCAGGACACGACGCGACATCGTGTCCGGCGCGCCCGCAGGCAACGTGCCAATCCACAGGATTTCAACATGGTCGGCCTTGTTGCCGAACAGCTGCCAGACCACGTCCAGGTCCTTGGCCAGCTTCAGGCAGACCGCCGTGCAATCTGCAGGCGGTGCAACCGCAATCCGCCACGTGCGTGCTTCGGGCTGCCACGCGTAGGCATTGCCATCGGCCAGTTGCGGGACGACCGCGCGTGCATCGATCGCAGGCTTCAGCATTTCGCCATGGACCTTGGTGCCCTGCGGCTGCCAACCACTGAAGCGCAGGATGCCGGCACCAAAAATGCTGCCGAAAAACAACAGGAAGATCAGTACCAGGATCACACGGCCACGGCGCACTTTGGCGGGATCGGGGTGCACGGAAAGTCGGGGATCGGAATTCATGGCGCCATTTTCTCACGTGCAGCGCCCGTGCGCCGCCGGCCCTTGCGCAACGTCAGCACCAGCGCAGTGATGAACACGGCGGCGGCCAGTCCGAACCATTGCACCGCATAGCCCAGGTGGCGTTCCGGCGGCAGCGTGTTGGGCAATATGTCCAGGTCACGCGCGTAGCCCACCTTCAGTGCAGGATCCAGGCGCAGCACTCGAGGCGCCAGTGTGCGCAGGCGCAATGCGCTGGAAATCAGTGCATGGTCCAGGCTGGTGGCCAGCAGGCTGCCATCGGGCTGCGGGGTCGCGATGGCAGCGGCCATGCCTGCCGACGGTGGCGGTGCCAGCAAGCCGCTCACCTGCGAAAGCGCGTGGAATGATTCAACGTGTGGAAGTTTGCGATCACCCGGCAGCGGCAGCCAGCCCAGCTCCACCAGCAAGGGTGATGCAGAACCTGTCGGCTGGAACGCACGGTAGACACGAATCCCCGCACGGCCCTGGTGGTTCTGGTTATCCAGCAGCACAGCAGGGCCCGGCAGGAAATGCCCTTCACCCTGCGCCCAGTCGTAGTCCGACAGCTGCGACGCATCGGCCGCCGACGCCAATGGCACGGTGAGTCGCTCGTCGAGGATACGGTGGGCTTCGGCCAGCATCGCTTCTTTCTGATGCGATCTGTCCAACTGCCAGAAACCCAGGCGGGCGAACAGCACCATCACGCCGAGCGCCAACAGCCAACCGAGCCACCCGGATGTAGACCGGCTCACGCCGGTTGGCCTTGCGCCTGCGATAATGCGCGCACACCGACGACAGAAATCATCATGAACGATTCGCTGAAAACCCTGCTCATCATTGCGTTCCTCATCGTGATCCTGTGGAACCTGGGGGCCGGCCTGTATTACCTGCTGGTCGACAAGGGCCAGAGCAAGCGTACGGTCAATGCATTGACGCGACGCATCGCGTTTTCGGTCGCGCTGATCCTGCTCGTCGCGCTGGGCATCTACACCGGTGTGATCAAGCCGCACGGCATTGGCGGCTGAAAAATACGGCGGCTGAGATGAGAAGGGCCGGCAATGCCGGCCCTCTTTTTTTGTCGCGCGCTTACAGCACGTAGACGAAGAGGAACAGTCCCAGCCAGACCACGTCGACGAAGTGCCAGTACCATGCGGCGGCTTCGAATGCGAAATGGTTGTCCTTGGTGAAATGACCCTTGGCCACGCGCAGCCACATGATCGCCAGCATCAGCGTGCCCAGGAACACGTGCGCGCCGTGGAAGCCGGTGAGCATGAAGAAGGTGGAACCGTAGATGCCCGAACCCAGGGTCAGGTTGAGCTCCTTGTAGGCATGCATGTATTCCTCGACCTGGAAGAACAGGAACAGGCAACCCAGCGTCACGGTCAATCCCAGCCAGATCAGCACCTGCTTGCGGTTGGATGCCTTCAACGCATGGTGGGCGATGGTCAGGGTGATGCCCGACGTCAGCAGGATCAGCGTATTGAGCAGCGGCAGCCCCCACGCCGGAATGGTCTGGAAGGCACCGCCGACCGCTGCCGGACCGGCAGTCGGCCACGCGGCGCTGTAACCGTCCCACAGCAATGCGTTGGTCATCACGCCATCGCCCGCACCGCCCAGCCACGGCAGCGCCAGGTTTCGCGCATAGAACAACGCGCCGAAGAACGCGCCGAAGAACATCACTTCCGAAAAGATGAACCACACCATGCCCATGCGGAACGACACGTCCACCTGCTTGTTGTAGTTGCCCGTGACCGACTCGCGGATCACGTCACCGAACCACATGAAGAGCGTGGCGCACAGCATCACCAGGCCAGTGAAGAACGCCCATTTGCCCCAGGCGGTTTCATTGAGCCAGCTGGCCACACCCAGCATGGTCACGAACATGGCGATGGAGCCCACGAATGGCCACTTGCTGTGGTGCGGAACGTAATAGACGTTGGCGTCCGGCGAATGCGTTTGGGCCATGGCGGAGTCTTTCCTGTTGCAGTACGGGTGGTGTTTAAGGAGCCGCGAACGGCGCAGACGATGTCTTTCCGGTTCCCAACTGGGCGGTCATGGCATCGTTCTTGAAGAAGGTATAGGACAGCGTGATGGTATTGACGTCGGCCGGCAGGTTGGGATCGACGATGAAACGTACCGGCATGTCGCGCTTCTCGCCGGCCTGCAGGGTCTGCGCGGTAAAGCAGAAGCATTCTGTCTTGGTGAAATAACCGGAAGCCCGCGACGGTGCCACCGACGGGACGGCCGAACCAACAATGGTGCTCTGGCTGTCGTTGCGGGCGAAATACAACGCCTCGTTCAACTCGCCCGGTACCACCTGCATGGTCAGCTGTTCAGGATGGAATGCCCACGGCAGCTTGGAGTTCACGCCACCATCGAACTGCACGGTGACCATGCGTGCCTTGGTAGCCAGCACATTCGCCGTTGCGCCCGGGCCCGGGCCCTGCTGCCCGGCAACACGATCCAGGCGGATGCCGAAGACCTTTTCGCAAGCAATGCGGTACAGCGGCACCAGCGAGAAAGTGAAGGCGAATGCAGCCAGCGACACGCCCAGCAGCTTGAACAGACCCGCCGAGTTGGATGTCCTGTTCGCGCTCATGACGCCGCGACTACGCCGGACAGAATGAAGCCGACATACACCAGCAACGCCAGCCCGCCCATCACCAAGGCCGTGCGCACCGCGCGCTTGCGGCGCAGTGACAGGTCATCAGCGGGACGGATCGGGTCGGTCATGGCAGATCAGTGCGAGACGTCGTCATGGGCCAGGTCGCCCGGACGGATGACCGGCGGCGTGGTGAAGGTGTGGTGCGGTGCCGGCGACGGCACGGTCCACTCCAGGCCACGCGCAGTCTCCCAGACGCGCGCCTGGGCCTTGACGCCCTTGCGCAGCGAATACAGCAGGATCGTGCCCATCAGGAACGGGGTGGCGAACATGCCGAATGCGCCAATCGAGCTGATCAGGTTCCAGTCCGCGAAGACCGGGTTGTAGTCGGGGATACGGCGCGGCATGCCAGCCAGGCCCAGGAAGTGCTGCGGGAAGAACAGCAGGTTGA
>JBDTZK010000275.1:0-3959 GCA_040005195.1 Pseudoxanthomonas sp. | reverse complement strand
GCAGAGGGAAAGCCGGGTTTTTCGTGGTTTTTCGTGGTTCAATTACCGCCTTCCAGCGGACTTCGTGGGTGCAAGGGTTGTGTTCCAAGGTGAGACCGCCATCACAGTTGACGACAAGGGCCGGTTAGCGGTGCCCACCGCTTATCGCGAGCTCGTCGCCAGTGCGTGCGGCAACCGGCTGGTTATCACCTACAACCCGTTCGAGGCCGGCTGTCTGTTTCTGTACCCGGAAAAGGAATGGCAGCGTGTCCGCGATGCGGTCAACGCGCTTCCTTCCACGCGGTCCGCACACCGCCGGATGCAGCGCAACCTGGTCGGTTCGGCGATGCCGGTCGAGCTGGACGGCAATGGCCGCATCGGTATTCCTGCAAGTCACCGCAGCGCCGTGGGCATAGAAAAAAAGGCCGTCCTGCTGGGCATGGGCGACAAGTTCGAGTTGTGGAGTGAGCAGGCGCATCACGCGCAGATCCGTCAGACCATCTCCGACGACGATCTGAGCGAGCACATGCTCGACCTGAAGCTGTGACGGGCGGTGCCCGGGTGCGCGGCGAAGCGCAGGCCGGCCACCTTCCAGCGGAGTACTTGCCGGCGCGGCATTTGCCGGTGATGTTCGAGCAGGTCATGGAAGGGCTGCAGGTACAAGACAACGGAACCTACCTGGACGGCACGTTCGGGCGCGGCGGACATGCGCGCGGCGTGTTGCAAAGACTCGGCCCGGGAGGCCGACTGCTGCTGATGGACAAGGATCCCGAAGCGATCGCCCATGCCGAACAACAGTTCGCGGGCGATGCGCGCGTCGCGATCCACCGCGGCAGTTTCGCCGCACTCGCGCAATGGGATGCGGCTGCCGACGGTCTGGAAGGAATCCTGCTTGACCTTGGCGTGTCATCCCCGCAGTTGGATGTTGCCGAACGCGGTTTCAGTTTCGGCAAGGACGGCCCGCTGGACATGCGCATGGATCCCGACGCCGGTGAAAGCGCCGCCGAATGGATTGCACGTGCCGATGAGGTCGAGATTGCCGACGTGCTCTGGACCTACGGCGAAGAGCGACTGAGCCGGCGCATCGCCAAAGCCATTGTTGCGCGTCGTGGTGACCGGCCGTTTACCCGCACCGCGGATCTGGCTGACCTGCTGGGTGCCGTCGTAGGTCGCGGCAAGAGTGCCAGCGGCAAGAAGGAGATGAATCCGGCGACGCGCAGTTTCCAGGCGATCCGCATCCACATCAATCGCGAGTTGTCCGACCTGGAGACCGGGCTGGACGGCGCGCTGGACATGCTCAAGCCCGGTGGCCGCCTGGCGGTGATCAGCTTCCATTCGCTGGAAGATCGCATCGTCAAGCGTTTCATCAGCCGCCATGCCAAAGCGCCGCCTGCAAACCGACGGTTGCCGGAGCTGGATGCGTTTGTGCCCGTGTTGAAGGCTATCGGCGATGCGCAACGCGCCGATGCGACCGAAACTTCCGCCAATCCGCGTGCCCGCAGTGCGGTCCTGCGCGTGGCCGAAAAGTTGCCGGGTGAAGCCGTACGTTCGCCAGCCACTGCTGCACACGCAGGCGAACGCCTGGGCAATGTGCGCCAAGGCCGGGGTGCTGCATGAGTCGGTTCCTGCTGGTCGTGCTTCTGCTGGGCAGCATTGCGTCAGCCATTGGCGTGGTCTATGCGCGCCATCGCCATCGCCTGCTGTTCGTGGAGTTGTCGCGCCTGGAAAAGGCGCGCGATGAATTGAACATTGAATTCGGGCGCCTGCAGCTGGAACAGGCCACGGTGGCCGAGAGCAATCGCATCGACCAGATCGCGCGCCTTCGCCTGGGCATGAAGTTCCCCGAAGGTGCCGACGTAGTGGTGGTGCGCCCATGAAAAACCGGGGCAATAATTCGACGCCACGTAGCCGCAACCGTGCACGCTTCAACCTGCGCGGCAGAGTCTGGCTGATCGTGTGCGCACTGGGCCTGTGCTCGGTGAGTCTGATTGGCCGTGCCGCCTATGTGCAGCTGGTCAATCGTGACTTCTACCAGCGCGAGGGCAACGAGCGTTTTGTCCGCAACATCGAGATCCCGACTTCGCGCGGCATGATCACCGACCGCAATGGCGAACCGGTCGCGGTTTCTTCGCCAGTGGAGTCCATCTGGTGTGACCCGCAGGAGCTGTTGAAGTACTCCGACCGCCTGCCTGAACTGGCCAATGCGCTGGGTGAGCCACTGGATGCGTTGACCAGCCGCATCACCCAGCGCGCGGAGAAGGAGTTCTATTACCTCAAGCGCCGCATCAGCCCGGACGAAGCGAAGAAGATCACTGCGCTTGCCATTCCGGGGGTGAATTCAAAGCGCGAGTTCCGCCGCTTCTATCCGCAGGGTGAAGCCATGGCGCATGTGTTGGGATTCACCAACATCGATGATCGCGGCCAGGAAGGTGTGGAGCTGGCATTCGATGAATGGCTGCGTGGCAAGCCTGGCGCGAAGAAGGTCATTCGTGACCGTCGTGGTCGCATTGTCGAGAACATCGACCTGGTGCGACAGGCGCAGCCCGGCCAGGATCTGACCCTAAGCATCGACCGCCGGATCCAGTACTTGGCTTTCCGCGAGCTGCGTAATGCCTTGACCGCCCATGAAGCCACCGCCGGTTCGGCCGTCGTGCTGGATGTCGCCACCGGCGAAGTCCTGGCCATGGTCAACCTGCCTACGTTCAATCCCAACTCGACGTCGCTGGGTAAGCCGGATGCGCATCGCAATCGCGCAGTGACCGATCTGTTTGAGCCCGGCTCGACCGCCAAGCCGCTTACCGTCGCTGCCGGGCTTGAGGCGGGCGTTATCACGCCCGCGAGTACGTTCAATACAAGCCCGGGCTGGATGCCCAACGGCAAATACCGCACCACCGATACACATAACTACGGCGTTCTTGATACCACCGGCGTGATCCGTAAAAGCTCCAACGTCGGTGCCGCCAAGATCGCGCAGCTGCTGGCTAACGGTCAGTTCTACGACTTCTTTCGCAAGATGGGATACGGCCAGAGCACCCGCAGCGGCTTTCCCGGCGAAGCATCGGGATTGTTCCCGGCACCCGCCCAGTGGAGTGGTACCAGCAAGCAGACCATGTCTTACGGCTATGGCATTGCGGTGACGCCGCTGCAGGTCGCGCACGCCTACGCCACGCTGGCCAATGGCGGGCGCGCGATCCAGCCGACGTTCGTCAAAGGTGAGCGCAACGAGCCCAAGCAGGTCCTCGACCCGGTGATTGCAGGCGAGGTGATGAAGATGATGCAAACGGTGACCGAAGCTGGGGGCACGGCGACCCAGGCCGCGATCCTCGGCTACCACGTTGCGGGTAAAACCGGCACCTCGCGCAAGGCATCCGGTGGTGGTTATTCGCGCAAGTACCTGTCGTTCTTTGCGGGCGTGGTGCCGGTGGACAACCCGCGTTTCGCGATGGCCGTGGTGGTGAACGAGCCGAGCCAGGGATCCTATTACGGTGGGCTGGTGGCGGGGCCCGTTTTCCACAACGTCATGGAAGGCGCGCTGCGCCTGATGGACGTGCCGCCTGATGACATCGAAACCTGGATTGCGGCGCAGGAAAAGAACGAGGCCAAGCACATCAAAACGCTGCCGATGCCCAATGCCGTCGCCATTCCGGCCGGCTTGTCGGGCGCGCTGCGCGCGGCGTTGCCGGAGGATCTGCATTGAGGCGCGCGATGGCCCTTGCCGATCTGCTGCCCGACGTGGAAGTTCCGCGCGATATCGTGATCCGTGGTCTGGTGCTGGACAGTCGTGATGTCGAGCCGGGCGATGCGTTCGTCGCGATCGCTGGCTTCGGTGCGCATGGTCTCGGATTCGTTGACCAGGCACTGGCGGAAGGCGCAAGTACGATCATGTTCGAGCCGCCAGCTCCCGCGGAATTCAAAGTGCCCGCCGATGCGATCGCGGTGCCCGGCCTGCGCGCGCGAATGGGCGACATGGCAGACCGCTT
>JBDTZK010000274.1:0-3961 GCA_040005195.1 Pseudoxanthomonas sp. | reverse complement strand
CGTGAGCGGGCAGGGGACGCTTCCGGTCCTCGTCGAACAGGCCTTCTGCGGCCAGCTTTGCCTTCAGGTCATCAAAGGCTCGACGCAACGCGCCTTCGCCGGCTTCTTCCAGGTGATCCATCACCAGCTGGTAGTCGCCACGCGCTTCATACAGGGTCAGGCGCCCGCGCCCCAGCACCCGCAGGCCTTCGCGTGGCACAAACTTCAGCCACTGGCTCTTGGGCTTGAACATGGCGCACTTCACCTGCGCCCGCGCGTCTTTCAAGGTGAAATACAAGTGTCCCGATGCGGGCCGGGTCACGTTGCCCAGCTCGGCTTCGACCCACACCAGCGGGAAGGCACTCTCCAGCAGGTCACGCGCCAGCGTATTGAGCTGGCTGGGGCTGAGGATGTCGCGCGCGGGGTCTTCAAGCATGGGCGGCTATGGTAGCCGGTAGTCGGCAAGCGGTAGGGGATTGGCTGGTTTTCAGGCTATCGGCTATCGGCTCCGCCCCAGCGGCTCTAAAATGCGCGTCATGAATGACTTTTCAGCCCCCTGCACACTCCCCATCGCCGCTGGCGCCGCGCCGCGCCGGATCAATCGCACCGTGCGCATAGGCGCGGTCACCCTGGGGGGTGGCCATCCGGTGGTGGTGCAGTCGATGACCAACACCGATACCGCCGACATTCCCGGCACGGTCAAGCAGGTGGCCGAACTGTGGCGTGCGGGCTCGGAAATGGTCCGCGTGACCGTCAACAATCCTGAATCGGCTGCAGCCGTCCCGCATATTGTCGAGAAGCTGCGCATGATGGGCATTGAAGTGCCCGTGATCGGCGACTTCCATTACAACGGCCACACCTTGCTGACCAACGAACCTGCGTGTGCCGAAGCACTGGGCAAGTACCGCATCAATCCGGGCAATGTGGGCTTCGGGCGTAAGAAAGACACCCAGTTTGCCCAGTTGATTGAATTCGCATTGCAGTACGACAAGCCGGTGCGCATCGGCGTGAACTGGGGTTCGCTAGATCAGTCGCTCGCTGCACAGCTGATGGACGAAAACGCACAGCGTGCCGAGCCGTGGGAAGCGAGTCTGGTCCTGCGCGAAGCACTGATCCGTTCGGCGCTGGATTCGGCCGAGCGCGCAGTCGAAATCGGTCTGCCGCGTGAACGTATCGTGCTCAGCTGCAAAGTCAGCGGCGTGCAGGAACTCATCGCTGTTTATCGCGACCTGGCCCAGCGTTCGGATTTCGCCTTGCACCTGGGCCTGACCGAAGCCGGCATCGGCAGCAAGGGCATCGTCGCCTCGTCCGCGGCCCTGGCGGTGTTGTTGCAGGAAGGCATCGGCGACACCATCCGCATCTCGCTCACGCCCGAACCCGGCCAGTCGCGCACCCAGGAAGTCATCGTGGCGCAGGAGTTGTTGCAGACAACCGGACTGCGCGCCTTCACGCCCATGGTCACGGCCTGCCCAGGTTGCGGGCGCACCACCTCCGAATTCTTCCAGGAACTCGCGGGCGTGGTGCAGAACCACGTGCGCGCGAAGATGCCCGAATGGAAGGTCAGCCATCCGGGTGCGGAAAACATGACCCTGGCGGTGATGGGCTGCGTGGTCAACGGACCGGGTGAATCGCGTCACGCCAATATCGGTATTTCGTTGCCCGGTACGGGCGAGGCGCCGACGGCGCCGGTGTTCATCGATGGCGAAAAAGCCATGACCCTGCGCGGTGAGAACATCGCTTACGAGTTCGTGGCCCTGATCGACCAATATGTCGAAAAACGCTACGCGCGCGATGCCGCTTGATACCTTTCTGCGTGGCGCGCAGGTGATCGCAGGGCTGGTGAAGCGGAACGCGTGGCGCATCGGATTGTTGTTCGTGGGGATGCTGCTGCCGCTGTGGATCTTTGCGGAGCTGGCCGACGAAGTGCACGAGATGGAACAGTTCGTGTTCGACGATCCCATCCTGCTGCGTGCCCATGCGTTGGCGGGACCAGGGCTGGATGGCCTGTTCATGCTCGTGTCGAAGATCGGTTACGAAGGCGTCGTCGTTATCGACATCCTCCTGGTTATCGTGCTGCTGATGCTGCGCCACTGGCGCGAAGCCAGCTTCACGGCCACCGCGTTCCTGGGTTCGGCGCTGCTGAATCTTGGTGCAAAGCAGTTCTTCCAGCGCCACCGGCCCACATTATGGGAATCGATCTCGCCCGAGGACACCTTCAGTTTTCCCAGTGGCCATGCGATGGGTTCCATGACCCTGGCCATGACGGTGATCCTGCTGGCCTGGCCATCTCGGTGGCGATGGCCGGCACTCGTGCTGGCGTCGGCGTTCACGGTGCTGGTGGGTTATTCGCGCGTGTATCTGGGCGTGCATTTCCCCTCCGATATCCTGGCTGGCTGGACGGCAGGGACTGCGTGGGTAGTGGGGGCGTACCTGGTGCTGTTCCACAAGCCGGGACGGCCCTGGAATTCCACCTCGATCACAGGCTGAAGCGGCCCGTACATTCATTGTGTGCCTGCACAGGGAAATGCCAATCGCGAGTGGCAAGCCTTTCACGCATGGCTTTCAGGCGGGCGGGCGCCTTCAGGCGTCAATGCAGACCTGGTTGCGCCCCAGGCTTTTCGCGCGATACAGCGCAGCGTCGGCCGAGGCCATCATGCGGCTGCAGGTGTCACGTTCCGGCGACATCGAGGTGATGCCGATGCTGACGGTGATGGTCTGGGGTTCATTGCCGGGTCGGAATTCGGCCGCGGCGATGGCCAGCCGCAGCCGTTCGGCGAAACCGTAGGCGGCATCGGTACTGCACTCCGGCAGCAAGACCGCAAATTCCTCGCCGCCGATCCGCGCTGCGAAATCGTCGGTGCGCACATGCCCGCGCAGGATGCCGGCGATCTGGCGCAGCACGTTGTCGCCTGAGATATGGCCATAACGGTCGTTGACCGGCTTGAACAGGTCCACGTCGATGATGCACATGGTCAAGTCGCGCTGGTGGCGCATGGCCCGTGCGATTTCCTTGTCCGCCATGTCGATGAAATGGCGACGGTTGTGCAGGTCGGTCAGGGCATCGTGGGTGGCCAGCAGATAGATTTCTTCGTGGTAACGCGCCTCGATGCTGGCGTGGCTGATGAACTTGAGAATGCTTTCGCCCAGGGTGATGTGGTCGCCATCAACCAGCAGTGTTTCATCCACGACCTTGTCGTTGACGCGTGTGGGATTGGTCGCCTGCAGGTCGCGGATGCGGTACTCGTTGCCGTCGCGCCAGATATGGCAGTGCTGCCGTGACACGCTCTTGTGCGGTATATGCAGGTCTGCTTCCTGGGAACGGCCAACCACGACTGCACGTTCGTCCACGTCGGCGCGCCTTCCCAAACCTTCGCCATGGATCACCACCACGCAGGCCGAACGTGGTGCAGACGAATGAGGTCCTGCACTGAGGATCGTTCGTTGCGTGGTGGGCGGGTTTTCGTCTTGGGAGGACATGCGTCGTAAAGCAGTTATGCAGGCTTTGGAGTGTAGCCGATGCCCGCAGGTGCTTCCTGATATCCGTTAATATGAGGCTGCTATCGCTTGGGGCATGGCATGCAACCGCAGGACTATGGGGATGATCCGGATTCGACCGAGATCTTGCCGACGCGATCGCCCTTGGGCGTTGCAGGCGAGCAGGGTGTTCTGGTGCCCGGTGTCCTGGTGGGCAGGTATCGGATTGATGCCTTGCTCGGTCGAGGCGGCATGGGCGAGGTCTACCGGGCCGAACAACTGGAGCCGGTGCGCCGTACCGTTGCCCTGAAGTTGCTGCGTCAACAGCGTCTGGACGCCCGCCACCTGGCGTATTTCGAGATGGAGCGACAGGTGCTGGCGCAGATGCGCCACCCCGGCATCGCCCAGGTATTCGATGCCGATACCACCGCCGAAGGTTTCCCGTACTTCGTCATGGAATTCATCGACGGCTTGCCGGTCACGCGCTATTGCGAAAACCATTCATTGC
>JBDTZK010000273.1:0-3990 GCA_040005195.1 Pseudoxanthomonas sp. | reverse complement strand
GATGGCGAGGCCGTCGAGCTTGGGTTCGGCGGAGAACTCGATCACGGGCCGCCCAAGCTTTTCCTCGATGCGCCGCACGAAGTCACGCACTTCGGTTTCGCTGAAAGCATTTCCCAGGGACAGCATGGGAATGGCGTGGCGGACTTCGGCGAATTTCGCGGACGGCGCATTACCTACGCGCTGGGTCGGGGAATCGGCAGTGATCAACTCGGGATGCGCAGCTTCCAGCTCATCGAGTTCGCGCAGCAAGCGGTCATATTCAGCGTCGGGAATATTGGGCTCGTCGAGGACGTGATAGCGGTAGTTGGCGTCTTCCAACTGCTGGCGAAGTTGGAGGGCGCGAGTGGCTGGATCAATCATCGGCTGTATCTGCTATTCCCTTCTCCCCCGGGAGAAGGTGCCCGTAGGGCGGATGAGGGTACGACGGAGTCAGTATCTTCGGAACCATCATGGCTTCGCCCTACCCTCACCCCAACCCCTCTCCCGATGGGAGAGGGGCTCTGATCACCAGCGCGGCGACTTGGTCAGCGGTGGTGCTTCGTGCTGGCGGTCGTAGGCGCGCAGTTCTTCGCGGATATGCATGATGCGCTGGCGGCCGAGGGCGTTGCGGCTGTCGTCCAGTACCACGCCGTCCAGCAGTTCAGCCATGCGCTGCACATTGGGCAAGAGCTTTTCCCAGGCATCCAGCGCGGTCATCGGCGCAGGCAGCGTCAGGAAGAACGCGATGGCCGGGGTTTCCAGTTCGCGGATGTTGGCCATGTCGAAACTGCCGGGCTGCAGGATGTTGGCCATGCTGAAAATCGGGCCGCGCTCGGGATGGTTTTCCACCAGTCGGTGGAACACGCCCATGTGGCCGAAGGTCAGCCCGGTCTTCTCCGCGGCCACCACGATGTCTTCGCCGCGCAGCGTGTGCCCAGCCCGTGCGGCAACATACAGCGACACGATCTTGTCAAAATCCTGGCTCGGGCGCTTGCCCAGGTCGCTGTCTGACGCGCTGCCCGGCAGGCCCAATTCAGGCTGCGACACGGCATCACCACTGTAGTCCGGGCCCATGTCCTCAGCGGACTGGCCATCAGCGGAGAGGTCGCCAGCAACACTCGGCTCGCGCCGCGCGCCATCGCGTTCGCCAGGCTCGATGCGCTTGCCCTGCTGGGACTTTCTGGGACGACCGAAGAACACGATGGCCGCAATCAGGAGTACGCCTGCGATCAGGATGCCGATGCGAAGCAAGGCCATGTCCGACATTTATGTATTTCTCCGCGCGGGGGTCGCTGAGGGGATCGGGTTTTGAGTGATCGTGCTTTCAGCGATCAGGTTTTCAGTAAGCACGTATTCGGTGATCACGCATTGTCGAATGATGCCATCCCGGGCAGGCCGGGCCAATCTCACGCCGCACCCGCCAAACGTGCGGCTTCTTCCAGATCGACCGACACCAGGCGACTGACGCCTGGCTCACGCATGGTAACGCCACTGAGCTGGTGGGCGGCTTCCATGGTCGACTTGTTGTGGCTCACGAACAGGAACTGCACCTTCTCGCTCATCTCTTTCACCATGGCGGTGAAGCGGCCGACGTTGGCTTCATCGAGTGGTGCATCGACTTCGTCCAGCAGGCAGAAAGGTGCGGGATTGAGCTGGAAGATGGCAAACACCAGCGCCACTGCCGTCATCGCCTTCTCGCCGCCGGACAGCAGCGAGATGTTGGAAACGCGCTTGCCGGGGGGGCGGGCCATGATGGCCACACCGGTATCCAGCAGGTCTTCGCCGGTCAGTTCCAGGTAGGCGTGGCCACCGCCGAACAGCCGCGGATACAGTTCCTGCACACCGGAATTGACCTTGTCGAACGTGTCCTTGAAGCGGCCGCGGGTCTCGCGGTCGATCTTGCGGATGGCTTCTTCCAGCGTATCCAGGGCCGAGGTCAGGTCCAGGTTCTGTGCTTCCAGATACTCGGAACGCTGCGAGGCTTCGCCGTATTCGTGGATCGCCGCCAGGTTGACCGGCTCCAGGCGACGCATCTTGCCGTCGATGTGGTTGACCGCCTGCTCCCAGTCGGACGTGGCCGCGACTTCAGGCAGGTTGTTGATGACGTCTTCCAGCACGAAGCCGGCGTTGATCACCGCAGACGACAACTGCTCGGCCTTCAGGCTCAACGCCTGCTGATCGAGCTTCCGCTGCGAAATGACTTCGCGCTGGGTCAGTGACTGTTCGTCGCGCTGGTGACGGACCTGTTCGAAATTACGCAGGTCGTTGTCGATGCCTTCCAGCGCGGCCCGTGCCTCACCCAGCGCACGATCGGCCAGCACGCGCTGTTCGAGCGCGGACTGGCGCTCGTTCTCCAGCGATTCCACCGGCGAATCGCCCGCATCCAACTGCGATGCCAGATCTCCCAGGCGCGAATCGAGCTGGCCGCGCTGGCTGCCCATGCGCTCGAGCGCCTGGCTCAAGGACACGATCTGCGTACGCTGTGATTCCAGGGTCAAGGCCAGCGCATGTGCGGTATCCCGCGAATTGCGGGCGGTATCGCGTGCCGCATCGCGGCCCTCGGCCAATTGGCGACGCTCGGCATCCAGCGATTGGCGCGTGGTTTCCAGGTCACCCATGCGGGTAATGGCGTCTTCCAGTTTCGCGCGTGCTTCGCGCGCCTGTCCGCGGCTGGTATCCAGGGTTTCGTGGAGCTGCAGCAGCTCTCCGTCGATGCGATCAATGCGGTTGCGCGCCGATTCCACTTTGCCTTGCTGGCTCTGCAACTGGCCGGCCAGTTCAGACACGCCCCGGTGGGCGATGTACAGCGCACGCTGGGCGTCTTCGCGTTGTTGTTCACCGGCCAGCAGCTGGTCACGGAAGCTGGTCAGCAACTGATCCAGTTCGCCTTCGCGTTTCTGCAGCGATTCGATTTCAATGCGCAGCGACTGGATGTCGCGTTCGCGCAGCAAGGCACCCTGCTTGGCCGCACCGGAACGCAGCACGCGCAGCCAGCCAGCGCCCATGCGTTCGCCGCTGCGGGTAATGACCGAATCACCTTCCGGCAACTGCGGCAGCAGGCGACCTGCTTCTGCAAGGTCTTCGGCCACATGCAGGCGTGCCAGCAGGCGGCGGATCGCAACCGGCCCCTGCACTTTCGCAGCCAGGGAAGTTGCTGGGAACGAGGTGCCATCGTCTTCCGAGGACACCAGCGCGATACGGCCTTCGCCCAGCTCAGCCAGTGCCTCGACCAGCTCGCTTGCGAACGTACTCCCCGGCGCATCGATCAGCACGCCTTCGATCAGCTGGCCCAACGCGCCTTCGACAGCGTTTTCCCAGCCCGATTCGACGGACAGTTTTTCGCCCACGCGTGCCGCTGAATCCAGCCCGCGCGATTTGAGCCACGCCACTGCCGCGCCCTGCTCCTGGCCCAGCGCAGCGTTCTGCAAGGTTTCCAGAGAGGACAGGCGGCCACGGGCAGCCTGGGAACTCTTGCGGACGTCAGCCAGCTCGGATTGCGCACCGCGTTGCTGTTCCTGCAGTGCGCCGACCGATTGTTTGCGGGCTTCCAGGTCGGCATTGAGGCCATCCAGCGAGGCCTTCTGCATCTCGTGCTGCTGCTGTGCCTGTTCAAACACGGCCGCCAGTGCGTCCAGGTCCAGGCCGCTACGCTCGCTGGTGAGCAACTCGCGGCGGCGGTCCGCTTCCAGCGACTGCTTGTCCAGATAGTCGACGCGGGTGCGCTCGACTTCGCCGGCACGGGCCGCTTCCGAAGCAGCACCGCTGTGGCTTTCCCAGCGCTGCTGCCAATCCTGCAGCCTGGTCTCGGCATCACGCAGGGCTTGCTGCTTGTACTGGTCGTCTTCCTGCAATTGCGCGAGTTGTGGTTCGGCTTCGTCCACCGAGGTGCGCAGCACGGCCAAACGTGTTTCGTCGCCGCTGATGTGCTGGCCCAGTTCGTTGAGCGCATTCAGCGCTTCATCGCGCGCTTTCTGCAGGCGTTCGCCCAGTTCACGCTGATGCTGGATCTGT
>JBDTZK010000272.1:0-3993 GCA_040005195.1 Pseudoxanthomonas sp. | reverse complement strand
ACAAGTTGCGTGGTTTCAAGCAGGACAAGGTCGTCGGACAGTTCACCAAAGGCCTGGCCGGCATGGCCAAGCAGCGCAAGGTGCGCACGGTGCAGGGTGTGGCCAGTTTCGTTTCACCGAATGAACTTGAAATCGTCGGCGAAGACGGCAACACCCAGCTGCTGCGCTTCGAGCAATGCATCATCGCCGCTGGCTCGCAGGCCGTGAAATTGCCGGCGTTCCCGTGGGACGACCCGCGGGTGATGGATTCCACCGACGCCTTGCAACTGGCGGATGTGCCGAAGACGTTGCTGGTGGTCGGCGGCGGCATCATTGGCCTGGAAATGGCGACGGTGTATCGCGCGCTGGGCAGCCAGGTGACCGTGGTGGAATTCATGGACCAGTTGATGCCGGGCGCCGACAAGGATCTGGTCAAGCCGCTGGCCGATCGCTTGAAGAAACAGGGCGTGGCGATTCACCTGAAAACCAAGGCGACCAAGGTCGAGGCTTCCAAGAAAGGCATCAGTGTTGCGTTTGAAAGCGCGACCGAGGGCCAGGCCGCCGAATTGCAGACCACTGTTTTCGACCGCGTACTGGTCGCTGTGGGTCGCTCGCCGAATGGCAACAAGATCGGCGCCGACAAGGCGGGTGTCACCGTCACTGATCGCGGCTTCATTCCGGTGGACAAGCAGATGCGCACCAACGTGTCGCATATCTTCGCCATCGGCGACCTGGTCGGCCAGCCAATGCTGGCACACAAGGCCACGCATGAAGGCAAGCTGGCGGCGGAAGTCGCGGCCGGCGAGAAGAAAGAGTGGGTGGCCCGCGTGATTCCGTCGGTGGCCTACACCGATCCGGAAATCGCCTGGGTGGGCGTCACCGAAACCGAAGCCAAGGCGAAAGGCCTGAAAATCGGCGTGGGCAAGTTCCCGTGGGCCGCCTCAGCGCGCGCGGTGGGCATTGGGCGTAGCGAAGGTTTCACCAAGCTGGTCTTCGATGAAGAAACCCATCGCATCATTGGCGGCGCCATCGTCGGCGTGCATGCCGGTGACCTGATCGCCGAAGTGTCGCTGGCCATCGAGATGGGCGCCGACGCGGCCGACATCGGCCACACCATCCACCCGCATCCGACTTTGAGCGAGTCAGTCGGCATGGCGGCCGAAGTATTCGACGGCACCATTACCGATCTGTATATCCCGAAGAAAAAATGATCGAGAACCCTTCTCCCCGCTTGCGGGAGAAGGTGGCCGACAGGCCGGATGAGGGTGAGGTGAGAGAGCCCTCATAGAGAGCCCTCATTCCCGCCAGGAGCCCCTCACCCGCCTTCGGCACCCTATCCCGCAAGCGGGAGAGGGGTTTTCTTATCGGCTACACGCAAACTCAGAACGCCAGAGTCACGCCTGCCACAGGGCCCTTGAAGCGCTGGTCCAATCCCAGTGCCGCATCGCTGCCGGTTCTGGTTGCGTCCAGCTTGAACCAGTCATAGCCGGCGAACAGGCCGAAATTCCTGGTGAAACGATATTCCACCAAGGCATTCGCACGGCTGATGCTGCCGTCATAGTCACCAAAGTCACCCCAACCCGCGTCCAGGTACTGGCCCTGCAGGTTGATCAGCCACTTTTCGCCGGGCGTAAAGGTGACGCGTGCGCCCACGACCGGCGCGAAGCCGTCTTCGCTGCTGCTGCCGTCATAGACGTTATCGCCGGCTTCGGCGCGCAGGTTGCCTTCCAGCTTGGCCCACTCGGCACCAATCTGCAGGCCTACGCTGACCGCATCCGATTGCACGATCGAGTAGTCGTACATCAGGCTGGCCAGTTGGAAACGGGTGTCGGCGCGGGCGAAGCTGCCGGCTGGCAGGGTCACGTCGTCATAGGTCAGATCTTCACCCAGGGTGGCTTCGCGATCCTTGTCGTACTTGAAATAATCGAAGATCAAACGGCTGCGGTCACCGAAGCGGAACACACCGTCGATGCGCGGCACGACTTCTTTCCCGCCGAAATCGAAATCCTGCGAGAACTGCACCTCTTCGCCCTGGAATACGGTGTTGGCGGTGACTTCGCCTTGTGCATCAACATCCATCGCACCCAGTCGCAGGGTGAAGCGTTCGTCGTTGTCGGCGGCATGGGCCTGGGGGGCGGCAAGGACCGACGCGAGTGCGCCAGCGAGTGCCAGCGGGGCCAGATATTTCATTTTTGGGGTGTCTCCAGTGGGGGTTGGAAAGGCAAACGGACTCGTTCGCTGGGCGACACGGTAAGAAGTCGGCTGTGGACGTAATGTTAATAACGCTTAACGTTAGGATGCCGGCGCGTGGCTTGTGACCTGGCAAGCACACCCAGGGATGCACGGATATTTCCGGGGCCAGCAAGGCGAAGCCCCGGCGGGCGGGCCGGGGCTTCTTGGAGGGTCTGCGACGGAGCATCGACGAGGAAGTGGGGCGCAGACCGTGCAGGGACTGACCGGGCACCCCGCAGGAAAGTTCCAGACACTTGGGCTGAACAGGTGAATCGGCACAGGAAAGACTCAAAGAGTGCGGCCCACCGTCATCCAGGTTGCGCAATCCGGTGCCATATTCCGGCTTGCTGGCCCGTAGCGGTTGCCCCTGAAATTTAACGCCTGTTATACTTTTGCGGCTCGGCAAGGCCTGCTTCATGGCTTTGTCGCTTCCTAACCACCGGGTTTGCGTGTGCTGAATTCCGCCGCTGCGGGCCGGCGACTGGCGTTGCGGGCGGCCTCTTACCAGATGGTCGCGGTGCTGCTGGTGGCGCTGGTTTTCCTTGTACAGGGGTGGTCCGCTTCACTGGCGGCGCTTCTGGGCGGGGCCAGCGTGGTGTTGGGAAGTGCCCTGGCTGCGAATGTCGCGCTGGGCGGCGGGGTGGTCACGGCGCGATCGGCATTCCTGCGATTGCTGTTGGGCACCGGTCTCAAGTGGCTGGTGGTAATCACAATATTTGCAATGGCATTGGGTGTTGGGCGCATGGCGCCGCTCCCCTTGCTCGCAGGGCTCGCGGTTGCTTTGATCGCGCTCCCACTGTTTTTGAACTTTAGTGTCAGGGTAGAACGTGAGCGCTGAAACGGCCTCCGGTGGCGGGTCCACCGAATACATCCAGCACCACTTGCATCATCTCCAGTGGCAAGTGGGAGAGGGCAAGTTCATGACCATCAACATCGACAGCGTGTTCTTCACGTTGCTGATGTCGTTGCTGTTCCTGTTCTTTTTCCTGCGCACTGCACGCAAGGCGACTGCCGGCGTGCCCGGCAAGTTCCAGGCCGGCGTGGAAATGGTGGTCGGCTTTGTGGATGGCCTGGTTCGCGAGACCTTCCACGGCCGCAGCAAGCTGATCGCGCCGCTGGCGCTGACCATTTTCTGCCTGGTGTTCATGATGAACTTCATGGACATGATTCCGGTCGACTGGCTGCCTGCCCTGTGGGGCAAGGGTCACGAAGTGGCCGGCCATGATCCTGCGCATGCCTATCTGCGCGTGGTGCCCACCGCCGACCTCAACACGACGCTCGGTCTGTCGCTGATGGTGTTCCTGCTGATCCAGGTGTTCGGCATCAGCCACAAGGGCATCGGCAAGTTCACCAAGGAAGCCTTTACCGCGCCGTTCCACGCCGAAGGCACGGTAATGAAGATCCTGCTGGCCCCGGCCAACCTGCTGCTGCGCGTGATCGAAGAACTGGTGCGCCCGCTGTCGCTGACCTTGCGACTGTTCGGCAACATGTACGCCGGCGAGCTGATCTTCATCCTGATCGCGCTGATGACCTGGAATGCTGCGGCGTCCAGCGGCATGACCTACGTGATGGCGCCATTGCAGTTCATCTCGGGCTTCGTGTGGACCGCGTTCCACATCCTGGTCATCACCCTGCAGGCCTTCATCTTCATGATGCTGACCGTCGTGTACCTGAGCATGGCGGCAGAGAGTCACTGATTTCGCTTCATCCTTTCGCTTCATCCCTTTTTCAAACCTGACTAGTAGTACGGAGAACACCATGGAAAATCTTGCCCTCTACGCT
>JBDTZK010000271.1:0-4024 GCA_040005195.1 Pseudoxanthomonas sp. | reverse complement strand
CATCATTCCTGCCGACAGTGCGTCGACGGATTCGCGGTCCTCAGGCCGCCGTAATGTCCGCCGGGCTGATGCGGTTGCCGCCAACATGCTTGGCGTTATACATGGCCTTGTCGGCGCGACGGATCAGGTTTTCCACCGTGTCCGTCGCCTGGCATACGGCCACACCGATGCTCACCGTCAAGGCAACCGCGATGCCGTCCACTTCGCGGCAACTGGCTTCGACCTTGCGGCACAGGCGTTCGGCCATGCGTTGCGCGTGCAGCAGGTCGGCGTCCTGCAGGCCCAGTACAAACTCGTCCCCGCCCAACCTGCCCAACTGATCGCCGTAATGCAGTTCTTCGCTGATTGCGCGCACCACGGCGCGCAGGCAGTTGTCGCCCACCGCATGCCCATGGCGATCGTTGACTTGCTTGAAATCATCCAGGTCCAGGAACAGCAGCGCTAACGGGGTGCCTTCGCGACGTCCGTTGAGCACCGCCCAGTCCAGGTGACGGGAGACACCGGCCCGGTTCATCACCCCGGTCAACCAGTCACGTTGCGCATGTTCCTTGGCCGTGTCGCGTTCCTGGCGGAACGTGAGCATGCGGTCGGCCAGGCCCAGCGCCAGCACTACGGCGCTGAAGGCCAGCACCAGGGGAAGCCCGTATTGCAGCCACGGTTCGACCGGGATGCCCATGCTCAATTGCATCGCGCGTGCGGTGCTGAAGACCACCAGTGGCACCCAGGCGATCAGCACGAAACCCGCATGGCGACCACCGCGGCTCCATGCCACGAACAGCGCCACGATCGCCAGCAGGTTGGTCGTCAGGAATAGCAGGTTGCCGGCATTGGGAAACCATTCCTTGCCCGCGGGCCATGGCAACAGCAGGAACAGCAACAGGACGGCGGGAAGGAATACGCCAAGCCAGCGCATGCCGTGGCCCAGCCGTGGAACGCGCCTGCGCAAGTCGGCGTAATCCAGCAGCAGGTAGACCGACGCCATAGTGGCCATGGTCGCGATGGTCCATATTCCACGCGCGCCCCACGCAGACAAATCACGCAGCACCGGTAGTGCGTAGGCTTCTCCATACGAACACAGCAGGAACAGCATCTGCAGCGCCATGGCGGCGGCATACAGCAGATAGACGCGCTCGCGCAGCATTGCCCAGAACAACAGCACCGTCAGCGACACCCCTGCCAATACGCCGACCGATAGCAGCAGTACGCGCACCTGGGTCAGGTCGCGGGCGATGTGGGTGGAACGCGGAAGCACGGACACCTGCAGCGGATAACGCGCGCCATGCACGCTGATCCGCACATTGCCGGTACCGGTCAAGGGAAACACCAGCGCATGGCGCGAGTACTGGGGATCGAGATCACGATCAAACAAGGTCTGGGTAGAGGGAGTGATTACCCCCGGCCCTTCCACCGCGATGCGCGCACTGTAAGGGTGGTAGACCAGCAACAAGGGTTCCTGGAGGCCTGCCATTGGCTGAAGTTGCCAGTCACCATTGCCGATGACGGAAGACAAGGCCGGGTCGGCGACGAAATCTCGCTCAGCGAATAATCCGGCGTTCTGGGCATTAGAGGTGTCGTCGCTCGCCGCTATGCGCTCTATCCTGTCGATGCCACTGTGTGCCTGCGTCGAGGGAATCGTCGCAAGGCACAGAAAAAAAGCCGCTAGCCACCTTGTGATGATCGTTTTGCCCCAGTCGTCGAAATCAGTGTTGATCTGATTGAGTCGTGCTGACAAGTTCGCAAACGATACATATGTGACCAACGTCACAATTTTATTTTCGATTGTATCCAGTTGCTTGCAGGCCACACATGCAGTCAACGGCGCTTCCGCTCGTGCGGCTTACAACGCAGGTGCCCGGTCACAAGTGCAGCACAGATGGCGGGAAGGCGGTTGACGCGATACCTTGTTCCTCTTCAAAAATCGTGAACGCCATGCAGCGCAACTGCACTGCATGGCCGGTGCTCTTTTGTGATGCATGCCGGGAGGGGCTTCATGCGCATAGGAATAGTGGTGGACTCTGCGTGCGACCTGCCGCAGGATTTCATTCAACAGAACGACATCGTGGTGCTGCCCATCACCGTACGCATCGGCGATGCGGTGCTGGCCGATCACCGTGACGAAGAAGCAACACTCAGCTTCCTGCATGCACACGTGGCCGAGCGTGGCCATGAGGCCGAAACGATCCCGTTCACCGTCAACCAGATTCGCGACCTGTTCCTGACCAGGCTGGTGATCGACTACGACCATGTCTATTGCATGACCATCACCAAGACCCGCAGCCCCATCCACGAGAACGCGATGCAGGCCAGCTTCGCCATCCTCAACGACTACAAGCCGGTACGCCAGGCAGCAGGGCACAACTCGCCGTTTGCACTGCGGGTCATCGACACCCAGACCTTGTTTGCCGCGCAGGGCATCACTGCGGTCGAAGCCGTGCGCATGCGCGCAGCGGGCGCCAACGTGCAGCACATGCGCACCAAGCTGGAATATTTGGCTGCCAACACCCACGGTTACATGATCCCGCGTGATCTCTATTACCTGCGCGCACGCGCACGCACCAAAGGCGACCGCAGCGTCAGTTTTCTGGGCGCCGCCCTGGGCAGCGCACTGGACATCAAACCGGTGCTGCATGGCCATGCGGGGAAGACCGAGCCCGTCGCCAAACTCAAGGGTTTCGAGAACGCCGTCGAACAGATGTTCAAGTTCGCCGGCAACCGTGTGATGGCCGGATTGCTGACCCCTACGGTATGCCTGAGCTATGGCGGCGAATTGAGCGAAATGCGTGCACTGCCGGGCTACAACCGCCTGCGCGAGATCTGCGCAAACAACGATGTGGAAGTCTTCGAAAGCGTGATGAGCCTCACTGGCATGGTTAACGTGGGCAAAGGCGCGGTGGTGGTGGGCTTCGCTGCCGAACCGCACAAGTTCGTGACTTCGTGACAAGCACCTCGTAACACGTCGATAACAGGTAATCGATAGGCTGGTGGCGAACCCCGCAAGGAAAGCCACATGCCCATTCGTTACTACCTCAGCCTGAAGCAGCCGGACAAGGCGCGCGGCAATGATTCTGCCTTTGCCTTTACCGCGCATGGCGCCGAAGAATTCGCCGCACAACTGCAGGACGCGTTGCGCAGTGACGGATTCTTCCAGCGCTGGCGCCAGGCGCAAGCGGATCCCGAAGCCGTAGATGCAAGCCTGGGTGCCAGCGATCCGGCAGCGACGGTCACTGGCGAACAACATGACTTACAGATCGACCTGATTGCGATCACTTCCCTTCCCGGCAACGTGTTCAAGCACCGCCTGCGCCTGCTGGCGGGCAACGCCTGGGAACTGCGCGACGTGTCCAGCGCCTGACTTTTGCCACGATGGCAATGTTGTTGTCCTGGAGTGGCGGCAAGGATGCAGCGTGGACGCTGCATCGATTGCGACAGTCGGGCATCGAGGTAGCAGGCCTGATCACCACGGTCACTACAGGCTACGAACGCATCTCGATGCAAGGCATTCGCCGCACCATACTGCATGCGCAAGCGCAAGCCACGGGACTTCCGCTGATCGAGGTGGATATTCCTCCGGCATGTGACAACGCGACTTATGAGGAATCCTTTGCGGCGGGACTGCGGCAGGCCCGGGAGCGCTGGCCCGCTGTGCATGACATCGCCTTCGGCGATCTGTTTCTGCAGGATATCCGCGACTACCGGGTGGCAATGTGCGCACGCTATGGGTGGAAGGTGCAGACGCCGATCTTCGGCACTGATACTGCCACGCTGGCGCGCGCGATGCAGGCGGGCGGCCTGAAGGCGGCGCTGTGCTGCGTAGACACGCAACAACTGTCTGCCGAATTCGCAGGCCGCGATTTCGATGCGTCACTGGTATGCGATCTTCCGGAACACATCGATCCCTGTGTCGAGAACGGCGAGTTCCATACCTGCGTGCACGCCGGCCCGATGTTCGACCACCCGGTCCCAATCGAACGCGGAGAAACCGTGCTGCGTGATGCGCGATTCGCCTACACCGATTTCGAAGTGC
>JBDTZK010000270.1:0-4041 GCA_040005195.1 Pseudoxanthomonas sp. | reverse complement strand
CCGGCAGCGATGCCTGTGGCACGTCCCAAGCCTGTTGCAGCTGCAGCCGCCGTACCGACTCCAGCCGTTGTCGCTGAAGTAACGGAACGTGCTGAACCAATTCCTGCAGCACCGGTTGCAGTGGCGCCTGCAGCGAGCCGGGACGTGGTCGCAGCGATGCCTGCGGTTGAGTCGTACGCAGCTGTTGCTGAAGTCACAGCGCCTGGCGTCCCGGCTGAGACGATTACGTCCGCTGAAGCCGTTGAGCGAGTGCAGGTATCGACTCCTGCACCGGCACCTGCAGAAGCAAACGCGACTGCCCAGGCGATCCTGGAAAACCGCACCGTCGAAAATTCAGATCCAGTGGAAGCCCAGGTCGCAACGCCTGCCGTAGAGGCACCAATCGCACCGGAGGTAAAGCCTGCAATTGAAGTGGCTGCAACCCAGCCAGCGCCAAAGCCAGCACCTGCGCGCCCGCCAGTGGGCAACACCGGATCGCTGTTTTTCACCGCCGATGCCGATACACCCTCATCGGTGACGCGCCACCTGTTCGAACCCATGCCGACACAACCAGTTTTGCCTCCGGTTGAAAAAAGCGAAGAGCAGGAACTACCGCTGATCGCCGACAACGACGAACCCGTTGAGGCAGCAAAGAATCAGGATTCCGAGCGCAGCGCCTAGGTAAAGGCCTGCCGCGCGTTCGTCAAAGCGAACGCGCGGGATCCAGCAATCCGTACTGCGCGGCCAGCCGCGCCAGTGCAATGGTGTCGTGGATACCGACTTTCTGGAATAGACGGGTCTTGTGCGTGTTGACCGTCTTCGCGCTCAGGCTCAGGCGTTTGGCGATATCTTCCTGGCGTAAACCTTGCATCAGCAGCATCGCTACCTCGAGTTCACGCGGCGAAAGCTCGTCGAAAGGCGATGCATTGCCCGAGACGTTGGATAAGGCCATGTTCTGCGCGACATTCGTACCCAGGTAGCGCTTGCCGCGTACTACTTCTCGCACAGCGCGCAGCAGTTCGTTGGCATCGCCTGCCTTGCCGATATAGCCGGCAGCACCCGCTTCCAGCAAGCGCTTGGGAAGGGGCCCGTCTTCCAGGACCGAGACGATGATGACCTTGCATTCCAGTTGCCCGCGCGTGATGCGCTCGGTGATCTCGAGGCCACTCATCCCGGGCAGATGCAGGTCGCACAGCACCACATCAGGCTTCAGTGTGCGTATCTGCCGCAAGGCTTCCTCGCCCGTGTTGGCGTCGCCCACTACCTCCATATCCATTTCACCGGCCAATATCATCTTCATGCCGGTACGCACCAGAGCATGATCGTCGATCAGATATACGCGAATCGTCATCCTTGTTTCCCCTCTTGGAACTCCCGTCGTGAGCCTAGCCCCGGTTATTACCGCTGGGCAAGTCACAGTTCCATGTGGGAGTGGTGGAACAAACCGGATGGCAGTCGATGAGCACATTGATTTCAGCGCAAACGCCTACTTTCTTGCTGCATTCTAACCGTCTGGACTGAGGCACGAGGTGGGCCGGTCACATCCCTGGACACCCATGACTCAATCTATCCTCGCGATGCTGTTTTCTGCGATCAAACCAGAGCGACAGAACTTCATTTGACTCGGCGCCGGAAGCCTTGGAAAGAACGGGACGCTGCAGGGCTGTTCCGTGGCCTGCCCTACTCCCCCGCCACCCACGAAGACTGCCGTGTCACGGATATCCATCTCGTTGATGTGCGTCACCCGTGGCACGACTTTAGGAAGGCACGCGCCGAATCAGCTAGCGCTCCTGAGCCGGCAGCCTCACCTTCCATGCACCGCGCTGGGGCTTATCGATTTGCGCGATGAAGCGATGGTCCGCAGCTTCATCGTGCTCGGGTCTGATGGGAAATGGCGGAAGCGGTGAGATTCGAACTCACGGAAGGTTTAACCCTTCGCTGGTTTTCAAGACCAGTGCCTTAAACCGCTCGGCCACACTTCCGTTGTTTTCCAGAGAACACCCGCAGGTTGTCGCGGCGTGTGCGCATTTTCCCACGAAGTACGTACCCGTGACTACGCCCCTTTACTGATGAAGCCATTACCCAACGGCTTACCCTCTTCGCCTTCGCATTTGCCGCCGCAGTCCAGGCGTGAACCCTCGATCTGCTTGGGCAGTTGCTCGGCAAGGAAGTCGATGAACACCCGTACCGCCGGCAGCATGCCGCGGCGGGACGCAAATACGGCGTGACAGATGCCCTGGGGTAGCGTCCATTCGGGCAATACCACCTCCAGCTCGCCCTTGCGCACCAGGTCAGCGCACACCGTTTCCGGCAACAGGGTGATGCCGAAGCCATCACGCGCCATCGATTGCAGCAGTGGGAAATCGAAACCCGACAACCGCGGCTGGATGTCGATGCGGCGGATGTCCCCATCGGGGCCGTGCAGTTCCCAGCGCTGGCGCGCGTCATCTTCGCTGGTGCTGAGGGTCACGTGCTGGGCAAGGTCATCGGGATCCTTGGGCCGGCCGGCGCGCGACAGGTACTTGGGGCTGGCCACCATCAACTGACGGATCTGTCCGAAGCTGCGCATGACCAGGCTGCCGTCGTCGTCGAGCTTCGCACGCACGCGCAAAGCTACGTCGTAGCCTTCGTTGATCAGATCGACGCGACGGTTGCTGACATGCAGCTGCAGGCGGACTTTCGGATATTTATCCAGGAACGCCGGCAGGATCTTCGGCAGATGGGTCTGGGCGACTTCCACCGGCATGCTCACCCGCACTACACCACGTGGCTCGGCACTCAGCCGGTCCACCACTTCGCGTGCGGCCTGGGCCTCGGCCAGCATAGTCTGGGCGTGGCGATGCACGCTCATGCCCACGTCCGTCACTGCAAAACGGCGCGTAGACCGTTGCAGCAGACGCACGCACATGTCGGTTTCCAGTTGACTGATACGTCTGCTCAGGCGTGACTTGGGAATGCCCAAGGCACGCTCTGCCGCTGCGAAGCCGCCGTGGTCCACGACCATGGCGAAGTAATAGAGGTCATTCAGATCCTGCATGTGTTTATTCCATATATAGAACAATTAGTGACATATAACCATCTTTATTCTATTTAGGCAACAATCTACTCTGGCAATCAACGCGGCACAGCCGCTCCTGAAGTGGACAGCCAGATGAAACTCCTGCAGCTTGATTCAAGCGCCGTGGGCACCGGTTCGGTGACCCGTGAACTCACCGCCGCCATCGTAGCCCGTTGGCAGGACAAACTCCCGCAGTTGCAGGTCGAGTACCGCGATCTGGACGCCGAGCCCCTGCCTCACCTGACGGGTCGCTCGCTGACCCAGACCGATCCTGTGGAAACGGCCGACGCCGCCCGGGCGATGGAACAGTTCCTGGCCGCCGATGTCATCGTGATCGGTGCGCCCATGTACAACTTCAGTATTCCTTCAACCCTGAAGGCGTGGATAGACCGCATCGCCGTGGCCGGCAAGACTTTCCGCTATACCGAAAAAGGCTCTGAAGGCCTGGCCGGCGGCAAGAAGATCATCATCGCCAGCGGCCGCGGCGGCATCCACACCGGTGCGCCCACCGACTTCCAGGAACCCTACCTACGCCAGGTGTTCGGTTTCCTGGGCGTGACCGATATTGAATTCGTCCGTGCCGAAGGCGTGGCCTATTCGGCCCAGCACCGCAGCGAGGCGATCTCAGGCGCGCTGGCTTCCATTCCGGAACCTGTGCGGTTGGCTGCGTAGTAGAAACCGTTGGTGCAAATCAGAACGGGCCTGCTGATGCGGGCCTGTTTTTTGTGCGCATATGCGTTGAGATTCCGATATGTGCTTTAAAACCCGGAATCGTCATCCCAGCGGCTTCTTTGCTGCTTTTAAAAGGCTTTGGCTGATTACGTAGCAGAGAACGGGTTACGCGATGGTTTCCACGCCGCCCATATAAGAACGCAACACTTCTGGAATCGTGATCGACCCATCTCCCTTGAGCAGGAGCCTCGCTTCAAGCCCGGCGACGGGAACGGTATACACGGCTCTGCTCGATTCAGGCAACGCCTTTGTGGCTCTTCAACCCTTGGCGG
>JBDTZK010000269.1:0-4050 GCA_040005195.1 Pseudoxanthomonas sp. | reverse complement strand
CGCGATGTCACGGTTCACATTGGCGGTATCGAGTCCGGCGCGGTTGCGTCCTGCATCGAACAGCGGCAGAAACAATTGCGGCGCGAGCGTCCAGCCGTAGGTCCCACTTTCGAACAGACCCGACAGGCGGGTGCTGACACTGCCGGCGGATGCCGTCAGGGAAATGCGCGGAAAAAACGCAGCGCGCGCGGCGCCGATGTTGGCGTTCGCCGCCAGCAATTGCTGCTCAGCCTGGCGAATGTCTGGCCGTTTCGTCAGCAGGTCCGAAGGCAGACCCGCCGGCACGTCGGCCATGATGGGCGCATCAGCCAGGCCCTGGCCTGCTGGCAGCGCCACCGCAAGTTCGGGGGTCAGCGGCTGGCCAATCAACAGCGTCATCAGGTTCGCATCCTGGGCGCGCTGGCGCTGCAGCTGGGCCAGACTGATGCGCGCCGCCTCGGTCAGGGACTGCGCCTGGCGCAAGTCGAGTTCAGAAGTGACGCCATTGTCGAAGCGCAACTGGCTGAGCTTGAAAGAATCCTCGCGTGTACTGAGGGTCTGCTGCGTGATCGCCAGCGACTCCTCGTCAGCCAGCAACGCCAGATAGGTGTTGGCAACGGTGGCGACCAGGCTGATCTGCGCCGTCTTTCGGCCTTCCTCTGTCGCCAGGTATTGCGACAACGCGGCGTCCTTGAGGCTGGCGACACGACCGAAGAAATCGATCTCGTACGAAGTCATTGCCAGACCGGCGGTGTAAACGCTGGAGATGGTTCCCCCCGCAGCCGGCTGGCGGGTGCCGGTCGCTGATGCGCCTATGGTGGGGAACTGGTCGGCACGCCGGATCTGGAACTGCGCGCGTGCCTGCTCGATGTTGAGCACGGCAATGCGCAGGTCGCGGTTGTTGCGCAGCGCCGCCTCAATCAGCTGGCGCAGCTTGGGATCATTGAAAAACGTCTGCCATTCAATATCGGCGGCAGCCATGGTTTGTACCGCGGTCGACGTCGTGGCCGCCGGTGAGTCCGCGAGTGTGCGGGCCATGCGCAGGCCCGGCCAATCGGTCGCTGCCGGCGCTTCCGGGCGTTCATATTTAGGGGCCATGGAGCAACCGGCCGCCAGGGCCACCAGCCCCAGCGACAGGGTCTTGGCCAGTCGGGTCTTATTCATGGGCTTTACCTTCATGCGATGCTTCGCCGTCCATACCGGCCGCTTTGGAGTGTTCGGCATACATTCTTTTCTGGCGGTCGCTGCTCTTGAACAGGCTCCGCACCACCACAAAAAACACTGGCACAAAAATCACGGCGAGCGTGGTGCCGGTGATCATGCCGCCAATCACACCCGTGCCGATGGCCCGCTGGCTGGCCGATCCGGCTCCGCTGGAAAGCGCCAGCGGGAGCACGCCCATCATGAACGCCAGCGACGTCATCACAATCGGGCGGAACCGCATGTGCGCCGCCGCCAGCGCGGATTCGATGGCGCTTTTGCCCTGGGCCTCAAGGTCCTTGGCGAACTCGATGATCAGGATCGCGTTTTTCGCCGACAAGCCAATGATGGTGATCAGTCCCACCTGGAAATAAACGTCATTGGAATAGGAGCGCAACAGCGTCGCCAGCAACACACCCAACACACCCAGCGGCACCACCAGAATCACTGCCAGTGGAATGCTCCAGCTTTCATACAGAGCTGCCAGACACAGGAACACAGCCAGAATGGCAAAACCGTAGAGGATGAGCGCCTGCGACCCGGCCAGTTTTTCCTCACGCGATTGACCCGTCCATTCGAAACCAAAACCCGCAGGCAGCTTGGCCGCCAGGTTTTCCATTTCGGTCATGGCCGCGCCCGAGCTGTAGCCCGGCGCCGCCGAGCCCGAAATCCGCATCGCCGGATAGCCGTTGTAGCGAATGGTCTGCTGCGCGCCAGTGACCCAGCGTGTGGACGCGAATGCCGACATCGGGACCGGCCGCCCCTGCGCGTTGCTGGCATTGAGCTGCAACAGGTCGTCGGGCTGCATGCGCGCCGGCGCATCGGCCTGCACCACCACCCGTTGCAATCGTCCCTGATTCGGAAAATCGTTCACATAGGACGACCCCAGCGCCGTGGACAGCGTGGAATTGATCGCATCAAAAGAAACGCCAAGGGCACTGGCCTTGCCGCGGTCGATGTCGATCTGCAACTGCGGGCCGTCTTCCAGACCGTCAGGGCGAACCTGGGCCAGCACCGGGCTCTTACCGGCCATGCCCAGCAACTGGTTGCGCGCATTGACCAGCGCATCGTGCCCGGCACCGCCGCGGTCCTGCAGGCGGAAGGTGAAACCGCTGGCAGAACCGAGTTCAGGAATAGGCGGTGGGCTCAATGGAAAGATGAAAGCGTCACGTACGCCTGACAACGCGCCAAACGCGCGCCCAGCCAGCGCTTCAGCCGAATGGCTCGGGCCATCACGCTCAGACCAGTCCTTGAGCGTCACGAAGGCCAGCGCCGCATTCTGGCCCTGCCCGGAGAAGCTGAAACCCAGCACGCTGACCATGCCCTGGACTTCGGGCTGTTTGAGCAAATAACCTTCGACCTGCTGCATCACCGACAGCGTGCGCTCCTGCGTGGCACCCGGTGGCAACTGCACGTTCACCAGAATATTGCCCTGGTCCTCGCCGGGCAGGAAAGACGTCGGCAAACGCGTATAGACAACGGCGACTGCGGCAATGATGGCCACATAGATGATCAGGTAGCGTGCGGCGCGCTTGAGCACGCGGGCGACCACGCTCTCATACCCCTTGGCGGTGCGCGAGAAACCGCGGTTGAACCAGCCGAAGAAACCGCGTTTGTCATCGTGGTGACCGGCCTCAACCGGCTTGAGCAAGGTGGCACACAGCGCCGGCGTTAGCGACAGCGCCATCAAGGCCGAAAAGCCGATGGAGGCCACCATCACCGCCGAGAACTGCCTGTAAATATTTCCGGTCGAGCCAGCGAAAAAAGCCAGCGGCACGAACACCGAAATCAGCACCACCGTGACGCCAATGATGGCGCCTGAAATCTGCTTCATCGCCTTGCGGGTGGCGTCCACCGGCGACAGCCCTTCCTCACTCATGATGCGTTCGACATTCTCGACCACGACGATCGCATCGTCCACCACGATGCCGATCACCAGCACCATGCCGAACATGGTCAGCACATTGATCGAAAAACCAAGGGCCAGCAAGGTCCCAAAGGTCCCCAGCAAGGCGATAGGCACCACGATGGTCGGAATAACCGTATAGCGCCAGTTCTGCAGGAACAGAAACATCACCAGGAACACCAGCGCCACCGCTTCCAGCAGCGTCTCTGCCACCTGCCGGATCGAAATTTCCACAAAGCGTGAACTGTCGAACGGAATCGACCAGCTCACGCCTTCGGGGAAATAACGCTCCAGTTCGGCCATCTTCTGCCGCACCGCCTTGGCCGAAGCCAGCGCGTTGCCGCTGGGCGAAAGCTGAACGCCGACACCGACGGCCGGCTTGCCGTTGAGTCGCGCCGACGTGGCATAGGTCTGTCCGCCGAGCTCCATGCGGGCAACATCCTTGAGCCGCACGGTGGAGCCATCGGTGTTGGCGCGCAGCACGATGTTGCCGAACTGCTCGACGTCGGCGAGCTGACCATTGACCACCACCGTCGCAGAAATACCCTGGCCGGCGATGTTGGGCAGGTCGCCAATGGTTCCTGATGCGACTTGCGCATTCTGGGCGCGTATGGCCGCCGTCACATCGGCGGACGAGAGGTTGAAGCCTGCAAGCTTGGCAGGGTCAATCCACACGCGCATGGCGCGTTCGGAGCCGAACAACTGGGCCTGTCCGATGCCGGGCAAGCGTTGCAGCTCAGGCACCACCGTGCGTGAGGCGTAGTCGCCCAGCGCGATCGGGTCGATCGCCGGGTTGGTCGACGACAGCATGGTGAACAGCAGGAAGTTCTAGCGGGACTTGTCCACGCGCACGCCCTGTTGGGTCACCGCCTGCGGCAGCCGCGGCGTGGCACGTGACAGTCGGTTCTGCACATCCACCTGCGCCAGGTCGGCATTCGTACCTGGCTGAAAACTGATGGTGATGC
>JBDTZK010000006.1:0-13795 GCA_040005195.1 Pseudoxanthomonas sp. | reverse complement strand
ACCAGCGATGCAGCGCATTGCGGAACACGGCTTCGACCAGCGCAGGGCCATCGGTCGCCGCGGCCCCCGCGTCTGGCCACAGCTGCCCTATCGCGGCGCGCCGACGGGAAGGATCACCTGCATCGATGATGGCTTCCACATCCACGTCCAGGTCGCGTGGACCCCACGCATAGACCAGCACGACGATGCCGAACAGCAGCCCCATGAAGCTCAACAGCAACAGGGGCGACCGGAATGTCCATTGCAGCAATGCCACCAGCAGCACCGGCGGCAGCAACGCCATGGCGATGCCGTAACGCCCATGCCAGAAGCCGCCTTCGCCCGACTGCGTGTCGAGCCAGCGCAACCAGTTTCCGTACCAGGTATAGCGACGTGCGGTCGTCACCAGTGCGGGAGCGATATGCCCCAGCACCAGCGCAATGACGACAGCAACCAATGTGATCGACATGGGGGTTCCCTCCGTGGGTTGATTCTAGCGTGGCCTGCCATCAACCGCCGTTCGCCATGATCGAAGCGAACATGATCGAAGCAAGGCGTGCACTCAGCGTGCGCGAGTCATCCCTGCGTACCAGTGCTCGATCAGCGAACGCGCGATAGAGATGCGCGGCGACAACAGAATGCCACCTTCCTCTTCACCCTTGCGCAGGCGCGCCGCCGCGATTTCGTCAGCGTCAAACCAACGCGCTTCTTCCAGTTCTCCATCCACCTGCGGCACGTCAGGCTCTGCATCGGCAGTGAAACCCAGCATCAATGCGCCGGGAAATGGCCATGGCTGCGCGCCAAGGTAACGGCAACTGCGCACCCGCACGCGGGTTTCCTCGAAAACTTCGCGCACCACCGTCTGTTCCAGCGACTCCCCCGGCTCCACGAATCCTGCAATCACTGAAAAGCGCCGGGCAGGCCAACTGGCCTGGCGACCCAGCAACAGCCGCTCGCCATCACTGACCGCCACGATCACGGCAGGATCGACACGCGGGTAATGGTCAGCCCCACATTGCGTGCAATGCGCTACGTAACCGGCCCTGCGGAATTCCGTCGCACCTGCGCAGATGCCGCAGTAACGCGTGCGACTGCGCCAATGCTGCATGGCCCGCGCGAAGGCAAATGCGCCGGCCTCCGCAGCCGGCCACGACGACGCAGCACGGCGCAGGTCAATCCGTTGCGGCGCCTGCAGCGGCAGAGCTTCTGCTTCCAGAGAAAACCAGGCCGATTGACCTTGCAGGCCAAGCAGTACCGCCGTGCCCGGACCACCGCCAATCGAGTCGCCGGTGGCCACCAGCAGGTTTCCTGCTTCGTCGGCGAATGCATTGCCCTCCGCATCCAGCACGATTACCCGCGCGGATGGCCACAGATTTGCCAGGGCATCGGCATCATCGCGGAGCGCATCGGCACGGTTGAGCGGTTCGCCAATGAAAGCGAAGCCATCGAGTTCAGCCGGGAATTTGGGGTTTCGGTCGGTCACTGCGCAGAGATGATACGCGGCGCCAGCACGCGATCACATGCTGAAACTGCTGCCACAGCCGCAAGTGGTCTTGGCGTTCGGATTGCGGATCACGAACTGCGCGCCCTGCAGGCTTTCGGTGTAATCCACTTCCGAGCCCATCAGGTACTGCAGGCTCAGTGGATCAACCAGCAGGGTCACCTGGTCGGTATCGACCGCCACATCGTCGTCGGCACGGTTTTCGTCGAACTCGAAACCATACTGGAAACCCGAGCAACCGCCGCCCTGGATATACACGCGTAGCGCCAGTGACTGGTTGCCTTCCTCGCTGATCAACTCGCGCACCTTGGCCGCAGCGGCAGAGGTGAAATTCAACGGGCGATCCAGCGACTGGTAATCAGGCGCCGGCGTCGCCGAGGGCGCGTTAGGCAGGGGAATCAGCGTGCTCATGGCATCAGGATGGGGCCGCAGGGCACCGGGTTCAAGCGCGGAGGCGTTCACGGCCCGGCGCCTAAGGCGCTGGCGCAGCCGGAATCTGCGAGTCATTCCATGAAAAAGACTGTTCAACCGCATTGCCGCCCGAAGGCACCAGACGCACCGATACGCGCGTGGGCTTGAAGTCTGCCGGCAGCAGCAGGTCACCCTCGACCTGCTGGAAATACTTGAACGAGTACGCCAGGCCGGGTGCATTGGGCTGCTGGCGTAGATCGGCCCAGGCCAGTCGCTGCAACTTGCCCTCGCGCGTGCCCTCGACCGCCACCTGCAGCCGCCCGGCATTGACCGCGCCACGATTGAGGTTCTGGGTCAGCGTGGCAATGAAATGCCAGGTCTGCTCGCCCGACGGCAGTAACTTGAGTTCATGCACCGCCAGGCCGCGTCGCTGGGCGGTCGCACACACGAAACGTTCGTAGAAGGCGACATCGGCGCGCAGACCGGCGATTTCTTCGTCCCGTTCAGACAGCGTGCTCTGCAGATCGCCATTGGCATCGCGGCTGATCTGGTCCGAACGCGACAGCGTGGCCGCACGCTGTTCCAGGGCGTCGATCCTGTGTTGCTGGGCCTTCAGCTGCGCAGAAGTGGGCTGGGTGCCCGCCGAAGCATCGAGCACCTTCCACAGGCCCCAGCCGCCAAAGGCCAAGGCCATCACGATCAGGCCCAGAACGGCGTAAAGACCGGCGCGCGCAAGACGCGACAAGGGCTGCAGGTGTAGTGCTGGTTGCGCAGATGCTTGCGGGGCCGGCGTAGGTTGTTCGCTCATGGCTCAGGATAGTCCGCGGCAGCTAAGGCACCTCTGAACGGGGTGCTCTGCCACGCATTCAGCCATGGGAGGCGACCAGCGTTGCCACGGGCGCGGCGGCATTCTCCGCGTCTGCATGGATCAGGCGCCCGGTCAACGTGGCACCGGCCTTCATTTCCACCAGCTTGTAATGGATATTGCCCAGCACGCGTGCCTTGGCGGCCAGCTCGACCCGTTCGGAGGCGTAAACATCGCCATGCAACTCGCCGTTGAGGATGACCACGGGCACCTGCACTTCGCCTTCGATCCGGCCCTGTTCGGCCAGGGTCAGCACAGCGCGCGCGCCCTCCTCTGCCAGCACCTTGCCGTGGATGCGGCCTTCTACGTACAGCCCGCCGCTGAATACCAGGTCGCCGTGGATCGTGACCTGTGGCCCGATCAGGGTGTCGATGGCCTGGCCGTCGTGGTGGATGGGCTTGCTCTTGAACATGTGGGTCTCCGTAGGCGGCTGATCTGAAAAAGGGATGCGCAAGGACGCTCAGGTGGCGGTGTTCTTCCAGTCAAAGGCCTGTTCGACTGCAACGTCCTCGCCGTCCAGCAACACGCGCACACGCTGCGGCGTGAAATCGCGCGGCAGCATCACCTGGCCTTCGAGGCTCTGGAAATAGCGAAAGGAAAATCCCTGTCCCTGCATGCCGGGGCGCTGATTCAATTCCGCCCAGTCCACCGTGGCCAGTTTGCCAGCGCGCACGCCTTCCACCACGAAACGCATCCGGCCCTGGCTGATGGCGCCGCGGTTGAGATTCTGGGTGAGCACGATCTGGTAGTGCCAGGCTGCGCCCGCGCCCGGCGCAAACTCGGAGGAGAAGACATTCAGCCCCTTGCGCTGCTGGGTAGGTCCGACCAGGCGCTCGTAGAAAGCGATGTCGGCACGCAGGGCCGAGATTTCCTCATCGCGTTCGGCCAGCGTGCCCTGCAAGTCGCCGTTGGCGTTGCGGCTGATCTTGTCGGACACGGTCAGCGTGGTTTCCCGCTGGCTCAACTGATGAAGGCGCGATTGCTGATGGGCCAGTTGTGCCTCGGCGTGACGCATGCGTGCGGTCGCTTTGGCCAGGGTGGGTGCCGACCGGACTTCGGCCCAATGCCAGGCGACCGCCAGCGATGTCAGCCACAACGCGGCCAGCACCAACACCACAGGCCAGCGGCGCGAGGACTGGCGTTGCACGATCTGATAGCGGGACGGTGTGACGGGCATCGGGCAATTCCAGAAAAACGAGCAAGCCTGGGCTGGCGCGCCCACAGCCCACGGATTCAGGCGTGAAACGGCAAGCCGCCTATACTCGGCAACGGATGGACGGCCCCCTGTGACCGTCCGGGTTTGACTCCAGTCTAGGTGAAGTGCCGTCATGTCCGAAGCGCATCTTTTCGTAATTGGGATCCTGTTGGCCTGGATGGCCGGGATCCGGGTCTACCTGACCGTGTTCGGATTGGGCCTGGCCGGCGCGATGGGTTGGCTGGACCTGCCCCCGGCCCTGCAGGCCACCCAGTCGTGGTGGGTGCTGGGCACATCCGGCGCGTTGGCACTGACTGAATTCTTCGCCGACAAGATTCCCGGGGTGGACTCGGGCTGGGACCTGCTGCAAACCCTTGCCCGGGTGCCGGCGGGTGCTTTTCTGGCGGCGGCGACCCTTTCGCCCGACGGCCAGCTCGGCGCCGGCGCGCTGGCAGCCGGGGCAGGCGTGGCCCTGACCAGCCACCTGCTTAAAACAGGTTCGCGCGCGTTGCTCAATACCTCGCCAGAGCCGGTGAGCAATCTGACCGCCTCGCTGACCGAGGATGTCGTCGTGGTCGGTGGCTTGTCGCTGGCTTTCGCACACCCCTGGATCGCTCTGGTGCTGGTCGTGGGTGCCAGCATCACGTTGGCTGTGGTGGTCTGGTGGGTGTGGCGCACGCTGTCGCGCGGTATCCGCAGGCTGCTGCAACCTGCGCCGGCCGTGTCGACGTCACGTGAAGGTCCAAGGCAATGAGCCGCACCCACCATCACCCTTGCTCACACTGTGCTGAACTTCATCGCATAATGTGGCTGATGCTTGTGGAAGCCTGATGTCTGCCATTGAACCAACATCGCGCCCGCAGGATGAGCCCCCACGTTCCCGCCTGCGCGCCGAAACCCCACCACCCGCTTACTGGCGGCGCTGGACTGCCGATGCGCCGGCAGAAGACCCGGTGACAGAAACCATGGTATCCAGCGACCCACCCCAGCCCACCACTGACACCGCCGGCGCCCCCTCGATGCCTGCGTCGACGGCGGATGACGCCCCCGCGAGGTCCGGAACCGGCGACGCGCCTTACCGCATCCTGATTGTGGAAGACGACCGCGGACAGGCCCTTTTTGCGCAGAGCGTTCTGCACGGCGCCGGTATGCAGGCCGAAGTGGAAATGGTGCCAGACGGTGTCATGGCCACAATCGCGCGCTTCAAGCCCGACCTGGTGCTGATGGACCTGCACATGCCTGGCCAGGACGGCATGACGCTGACCATGCAGATTCGCCAACGTCCGGATTTGCTGCACATGCCGATCGTGTTCCTGACCGGCGACCCGGATCCGGAAAAGCAATACGAAGTCCTGGAAAGCGGCGCGGATGATTTCCTGACCAAACCCATCCGCCCGCGCCACCTGATTGCCGCCGTGTCCAACCGGATACAGCGCTCGCGCAAGCGAACGCCGGCCGCGGCAACGCAGTTGGGGGTCAATCCTGAAACCGGCTTGCCAACGCGCGCCCATCTGATGCAACAACTGGGCAATGCACTCGAAGCACAGACCCCCGGCGGCCTGTTCTTCATCGAGGTCAGTGGAGCCCTGGGGCTGCGCGAGCGCTATGGCTACGCCAGCTTCGAGAACCTGATGGCCGAAGCGGGGCGCCAGTTGGCACTGGCCGCGGCACCGCACCCGCTGGCCCGGCTCAACGACAACAGCTTTCTGGCACTGGCCAAGGACCTGGATGCGGATGCGCAGGCGAATTTTGCACGAGGCCTGCGCGAGAGACTGGGGCAGCATGATTTCGTGGTTCGCGGCGACCAGACCGTTCGCCTTGGCGGTGCGGTCGGCTATGCAGAGCTTCCCCACACTTTTTCCGACACCGGCAGCGCGCTGGAAGCCACCGAACGCGCGGCCCTGCAGGCGCACCAGCAATCGTCGGGCATCGCGGTCTACGTTCCGCCCCAGGCGCTGGAAGGTGATGCGGGACTCTCGCTGGCCGATGCGGACCTGGAGCTTGCTTACCAGCCGATCGTTTCGGTCGCAGGCAGCAATCTGGCGCAGTACCAGGTGTTCTTGCGCATGCGCCAGGCGGACGGCACGCTGGTCGCGGCGGCACAGGCCGTGCCAGCCGCGGAACTTGCCGGGCGGATCGTCGAACTTGATCGCCAGGTGATGGAACGGGTGCTGGACCTGCTCCTGCAATACCAGAACGATGGCAAATCGCTGCGCCTGTTCGTCTCGCAATCACCGCGCTCGCTGGCACGCGATGCCTTCGCCGACTGGCTGCTGGAGACACTGGCGACGCGCGCGATCGAAGGCACTTCGCTGATCATCGACCTGCGGTTGGATGATGCGCTGATCCATTCCGTCACCCTGCGCCAGTTCTGCAACCGACTGATGGCCGCGGGCGTGCAGTTCTGCCTGAGCCAGTTCGAGCCTGGCCGCGAAGCCGAAGCATTGCTTACCCAGCTACCGCTCGGCTACCTGCGCGTGTCAAAACGCTATGCCACTTCCCATAACGATCCCGAACTTCGCGACCAGTTACGCGGCATGATCGATCTGGCACATCGCATGGGCCTGCAGGTGATTGGCCAACAGATCGAGGATCCGCAGGCGGCGGCCGCCATGTGGATGGGTGGCGTCGACTTCATCCAGGGCAATCTGGTGCAAAGCGTCGGCAGCGACCTGGGCTTCGATTTCCACAACGCGGTGCTGTAGGAATGAGCCGGCACGGGCGCTCGCCCGTCGCACCCTGGCTTCTGTTGGCAACAATCCTGCTGGCCATGACGGCGCTGTTGCTGCCGCTGTTCCACATTGCCGGCCCGTGGCACTGGGTGGCGTTGGCCGCCACTGTTCTTGCTGCGGCACTCGGAGTCGTGACCGCGTCAAACCTGCGTACCATCGCTGCGCGTCACCAGGGCAGCGAAGCCCGCGCCGCGATGGCGGAATCCGAACGCGACAATCTGCAGCGCGACCTGCAACGACACGGCCGCCTGGAACAGGAGCTGATGCTGGCCAAGCAGGCCGCCGAGTCGGCAGTGCTCGCGAAGGGTGAATTTCTGGCCACGATGAGCCACGAGATCCGCACGCCGCTCAACGGCATCGTGCCCATGCTGGACCTGCTGTCCCGCGCTGCCCTGCCGCCTGACCAGCGCGACATGCTCAATACCGCCAGCGCTTCCTCGCAACAGCTGCTGCGGATCGTGGACGATATCCTTGACTACTCCAAGCTGGAAGCGAACAAGCTGGAGTTGGAGATCACCGGCTTCAACCTGCGCGAAATGCTGGATGGCGTCCTGCAATTGATGCAGCGCCCGGCAGAGAACAAGAATATCCGCCTGACCTTGCAGATGGACCCTGCTGTACGCCTTCCCGCGCGCGGTGACCCGGTGCGCATGCGTCAGGTGCTGAGCAATCTGATCGGCAACGCGGTGAAATTCACCGAACGCGGCGCGGTCACCGTCAACATCCGCAGGCTGGGCGAAACCGCAGCGCAGCACCTGCTGCGTTTCGAAGTGCGCGATACCGGCATTGGCATCTCCGCCGAAGCGCAGTCGCGGCTGTTCACTTCCTTCAGCCAGGCCGATGCCTCCACCACCCGCCTGTATGGCGGCACAGGACTTGGGCTGGCCATCTGCAAACGCATCATCGACTTGATGGGGGGCCGGATTGGCGTGAATTCAGAACTTGGCCGCGGGGCCACCTTCTGGTTTGAAATACCACTGCTCAAGGTGATCGGCGACATGCGCGCGCAGGACACCAGCCTGGAGATCACCCGCGCCTTGCTGGTCACGCCCGACGTGCGCCTGCGCCAACGCCTGTCGCTGCTGCTGCCCAGCTGGGGGATACAGCTGACCACCGTGGAAACCACGCAGGAAGCGCTGGAAAAGTTGCGCGCAGGTCAGCTGTCGGGGTCCGCACCATTCACTATCGTGCTCGGCGACCTTTCCTCCATTCGCGCCAGTGCCCGCGCATTGCATCGCGGCGTGACCCGACGCAACAGCGCCGACGACATTCGCATGGTCTGGCTCTACAGTGACGAAGAAATTCCGGAGGAATTGCGCGACGGCAGCACTCTGCTACCGCGCCAATCACATGGCGCCGATCTGCACGCGGCCCTGTCCTTCGCAACCCCCGTCGCCGAACCGGTCGTACTGGCGTTCGAAGAGACGCCGCGGCAAGACGATTTCACCCCGCCTCCGGTATGGGCCGCAGCGGCTGAAAGCAAGCCGGCGGTACAGCGTCCGGTCAATGAACCTTCCTCCACCTACCTGCTCCTCGTCGAGGACAATCCGGTCAACCTGGCCGTGGGCGAAAAACTTTTGTCGGTACTCGGTTACACCTGCGACGTTGCGGTCAACGGACAAGTGGCCTTGGAAAAAATGGCGGCCGCCAGATATGACCTGGTGCTCATGGATTGCCAGATGCCGGTCCAGGATGGTTATTCGGCCACCCGCGAATGGCGTGACCGCGAAGTGCTGCAGGGTGCAACCGTGCGATTACCGATCGTGGCGATGACGGCCAATGCCATGGCCGGTGACCGGCAGCGCTGCCTTGAGGCGGGCATGGACGACTATCTGTCCAAGCCGGTTTCGCGCGAGCAGCTGGAGAACTGCTTGCAGCGCTGGTTACCCGGACGTACCAGCCTCGAAGAACCTGTACCACTGGAAGAATCCGAAGTACCAGCGACAAAGCCGCGCGAGAACCTTGCCCCTGCGAGCCCGGCGACCCAGACAGCCCTCGGTACGGGCTCTGTGCGCCCGGCTGCAGCGGCGCTTTTCCCGGTGCTTGACTACACCATGCTCAACGAACTGCATGAAATTGCCGGCGATGAGACCGTACGTATTGTCGGCCTGTTCCTGGAAGATGCACCGCGACTGATCGCCAAACTTGAAAGCGCATCGATCATTCCTGACCTGGACGCGATGCGCGATGCCGCGCATACGTTGAAGTCCTCCAGTGCCAACGTGGGCGCCATGTCCCTGTCGACGGCGGCCAAGCGCGTGGAACTGGGCGCGCGCGCCAGGAAGCTGGATCGCCCCGCCGTGGCAGTAGCGCTGGTAACTGCCGAGTACACCCGCGCGCGCATGGCGCTGCAGGGCTATACCCTGCAGCTGGGGCGTGCAGCGGAAACCTAGGCGGCTCAGTCCTCGAGCTTGGTCAGCAGGTAGTTCGGTTCGCCGATGCGGTCAATGACCGACAGCTGGGTCTCGATCCAGTCGACGTGTTCCTCTTCCGAATCCAGGATGTCGGCCAGCAGTTGGCGACTGACGTAATCGCTGACTGCTTCGCAATGTGCTATCGCATCGCGCAGCAGCGGCAACGCCTCATATTCCAGGGCAAGGTCGCATTCAAGCAATTCGCGGGGATTTTCGCCAATGCGCAACTTGCCGAGTATCTGGAAATTGGGCAGTCCTTCGAGGAAAAGAATGCGTTCCGCAAGCTTGTCGGCGTGCTTCATCTCGTCGATGGATTCTTCGTATTCGTGTTGCGCCAGTTCCTTCAGGCCCCAGTTCTTCAGCATCTTGGCGTGCAGGAAGTACTGGTTGATGGCAGTCAGCTCGTTGTAGAGCGCTTTATTGAGGAATTCGATGACCTTGGCGTCGCCCTTCATGGCTCTGCTCCAGTGTTAGGGAAGGCGGGCAGATTAACGACTTGGAACGGACCATGACGGAACGCGAATCGTGATCATCTCCCCTACCACCGGCTGCGCCTGTGGCGCCGCGAGTTCACGCCGCCCGGGAGATGGCTTCGCCCAGCATTGGCACTGAAAACGCGCTGCGGCGTTCGGTAGCTGTGGCCTCGAGGATCGCCGAGGCGGTGTCCAGGCAGGTGCCACAGGTGGCGCCGCAACCGGTACGCATGGTCAATTCCGCCACGCTGCGCACGCCGCTGGCTGCGGCTTCGCGGATCTGGTGATCGGTGACTCCATTGCAGATGCAGACATACACGGGGCGGTGGATTCCTGACAACCCGACTGGGCTGGCCCTATTCCATCGCGAATGAGAATGATTGTCAATTCTTGCCAGAACCCCGGTACCCGCCCCGTTTAGCCTGCCCGTGTGCGTTCAGCTCAAGCAGGCACGCATCCAGCAGCAACTGCGGAATCGCCTGCGCGCCCGCGACCAATCGCGCCAGGGGCGCCAGATGGCTCAGCGCACGCGAATAAACCCCGCGCTTGAAGATCACCACATGCTCCATCGGGTACCAGAAATCCACCCAGCGCCAATGGTCGAACTCGGGGGTTTCGGTCAAGTCGAGCCGCAGGTGGGATTCGTCACTCACCAGTCTCAGCAGAAACCAGACCTGCTTCTGCCCAATGCACACATGGCGCTCGTTGCGACGCACGGCACGGTGCGGCAGCCGGTAGCGCAGCCAGCCTGGGGTGGCGCCAAGGATCTCGACATGCTCTGGCAGCAAGCCGGTTTCCTCGCGCAATTCGCGGTACATGGCCTCGACCGGTGTCTCATCGGTGTTCATGCCGCCCTGCGGGAACTGCCAGCCGTCCCGGCGCACCCTACGCGCCCAGAACACCCGCCCGTCCGGGCCCATCAACACTATGCCGACATTGGGTCGGTAGCCGTCCGGATCGATCACGATGCGGACTCCTGAAATCTACTGTTCAAGACTGTGCCACGCCGGCGCTGATGTCTCAAGCAATGCGGTTTTCATTGACAGGTGCCGGTCAGGCGGCAAAAATACGCAGTTCAATAAGCCGCTACAGCTCAGCGAATAGGCCCAGCGCACCCATTTCGGCGTCATCGCGGCACAACATCTGAAAATTTGGCTATGTAGCTCAGCTGGTTAGAGCGTGGCACTCATAATGCCGAGGTCGGTGGTTCGAGTCCACCTATAGCCACCATTTTGTATAGTGAAATCAGTGGCTTACCACCAACAACCCCGCCATCGCCGCGGGGTTTTTTGTGCCCGAATCTTCGGCACGGAAAATGAGTGGTCATGCCACACAGACCCTGCAACGCAGGATCCGGGATGAGGACTACCTGCGCGAGCTCGAGAAGCGGATTTCAGCGACCAACAACAAGACCCGCTAATGCGGGCCTTGTGCGTTATGGGATCGGATTGATTACTGGATCGACCAGCGCTTCATGGACACTCATCAGCCGTTTTGCGCGTAGTGAATTTCCTCCATGCGTATCGCGACCGGGCAGTGGCCTCGCGTTCCGCAATGCGGAAGAACGCTTCATCCTGTCAACCGGCAGCCTGCGAACAGATCGAGTGACGCATCGTAGTCGGCGGTGCGGACCTGCATCAGACCGAGTACCGATGAGAAAAGATTGTCATGGCTGGCGGGCTGGCTCGCTTCGCGACGCAGGCAACTGCTGTCCAGCTTTGCATCCTGCACGAAGCCCGGCGAGAACCACATCACCATGGGTACGTGGATCTGTTCCTGCGGCGCGATGGCATAGGGAACCCCATGCAGGAACAGACCTTTCTCGCCGAGTGACTCGCCATGATCCGACACGTAGACCAAGGCAGTGTCGTAGTCGGTGCGCGCGCTCAGGAAATCGATGGTGCCAGCAAGAAAATGGTCCGTGTACAACAACGCATTGTCGTAGGCGTTGACGATCTCCTGCCGCTGACACTCGCCCAGTTCGGGATTTTCGCAGGTGGGCGTGAAGCGCCGGAACTGCTGGGGATAGCGTTCAAAATAACTGGGGCCGTGGTTGCCCAGCTGATGCAGTACCACGACACGGTCGCCAGATGATGACGACAATTCCGAGTCCAACCCCTGCAGCAGGATGCCGTCGAAACATCGCTTGCCGTTACAGAGTGTCGGATCGGTGGAATCGGCCAGGCTCTGCATACGCAGGTCTTTGCACACCCCCTTGCAGCCTGACTGGTTATCGCGCCACAGGGTGGAGATGCCCGCGTGGTCCAGCACATGCAACAGCGACTGATGGGCGCGAATCTGGTCTTCGTCATAGTGCCTGCGCCCATAGCGCGAGAACATGCACGGCAACGAGACTTCGGTACTGCTGCCACACGACGTGACCTCGGTAAAATTGATCAAGCCTTCCACGCGGGCAAGCTCGGGCGTGGTCTGCCGCGCATAGCCGTTCAAACCCCAGTTCTGTGCCCGGGCGGTTTCGCCTACCACCAGCACCAACAGCCGCGGCTTGCTACCGAGGGCGCGCGCGGTGGCCTTGGCATCGGTTCCTATCGGCAACAATGCGCGCTTGGTGCCCGGCGGCGAAGCATGCAACACGTTGACCAGTGCAACGACATAATTGGCGGGCGTCACCAGATAGCGGACTTCACGATGGCTGCGTATCAGTGAAGAAACACCCTGCGAGGACAAGAGTACCGCGCCTGCACACACGACAGCGGTCGCCACTAGGAACGCACTACGCAGCGCCAAGCCGCGCTTCCAGGTCCGTGCATGCAAGCGTACCCGCCACAAGGCGGCCACTGGCAGCAAGCCGAGCACCAGCGCAACCAGAAGACCCATGGACAGGAGCTCACTCGATTCCTTGCGGTCCGTGTGCAGCACGTTGCGCAACATGTCGGCGTCCAGGTATACGCCGTAAGCACCCATGTAATACGTGGCCACTGCCGTGGTCAGCAACAGGACAGTCAGCACGGGTTTCGCTGTCCAGCGATTGATGACCAGGCCAAGCAGGAAGGCATGCAGCGCGGTCACGATGACGAACAACGATAAAGCCAAACGCCATTGCGTCCAGGCATCTGGAATCGCCGCGCGCCAGAACGCCGCATTGCTGAAGATCGAAAAGAACAGGCTGCACAGGACGATCAGCGACTCGCTTCCCATTTCCAGCTGCCATGACATGGTCGCAGTGCGCGACACTGCACGCTGCTTGCGCTGGTCGATCCACACACCGATCACGCTCATGCGCGTGCCAGCCCGGCAGGTGCGTAAGGGTTCGGCCGCAGCATGATCCGTGAAAGTATCAATGCCACCGTCCAGCTGATGGCCAGCGACCACAGATCATGCGAAAGAAAATGCGCACCACGCAGCTGCTGTGCGATACCGAACACCAATCCCAGCGCCAGGCCGATACCCAAGCCCCATCTGCGCAGGCGTGGCCAGGCGCGATCAAAGAAGAAATACAACGCCACCCATGCATACCCCGCACTGGCATGGCCTGCGGGAAAGCAACTCCCGGCACGCATGCCCGCAGGCAACCGCGAAAACAATCCGTAGTACGCCTTGTCACCGCCATAGCGCAACAAGTCCCAGGGGCAATCCATGTGCGTCCAGCGCTTCATTGCGCCTACCAGTGCGGTGGCCAGCAGCGTCGACACCAGCAGATAGGCCAGCGGCATTCGCCAGCGCTGCAGTCTGTTCACGCATAACGAGGCCAGGAGCATCGTGAGCACGATGTACCAGCCACTCTTGCTGGCCAGGCGCCCACCGGCATGCAGCACGTCCTGGACAATATGCGAGGACTGCAGCGCCCAGGCATTACCTTGCATCGCGAACAGGCGGTCCGCCAGCCACTGGTCGCCGCCCATGGCCATCAACAGCAATGACAGCATTGCGAAAACAGACATTGGCATCCACAGGTGCCGCGCCCAATAGGACGATGCCAAGCCATAGGCGGGCCAGCGTCGTGCCTGGCGCATCGCGAACGAGAGATCCGTGGCAGTCGCCAGCGAAGACAGGGAATCAGGAGTAGAGGGCATTACGCACGCACCGGAAGAGTGGTACGAATGATTGGCGCGGCGTTGTCGGAGGGCAGTCGGAGCCGCGTTGGATGCGCGTTAATGCAGGAAAGCAGTCAGCCGCGATTTACCCAACGCACCTGATTGCCCGATGCACCATCGGGCTGATTGTGCAGTTCAACGAATTACTCATCAGGCTCGGTTGATGAGGC
>JBDTZK010000268.1:0-4086 GCA_040005195.1 Pseudoxanthomonas sp. | reverse complement strand
TGGTCGGCCGGCCCGGTCAATGCCTTTACCTTGTGGCCCGAAGGCAGCGTGACCGTCACCCAGGGGGCCGAGCAAATCGGCAGCTACAACAAGACCGATCGCAGCTACCGCAAGTGGTGCAAGCGCTGCGGCGGCCATCTGTTTACCGAGCACCCGCTCTGGCACCTGACCGATGTCTACGCCGCGCTGTTGCCGCAAGCCGCCTCGCGTTCAAAGCCACGCCATGCAGACCAGCCCTATCGGTTGCTCAATGACCTGATGCGCGCGCGGCTGAAGGCCACGCTGGAGGACTTGCCGGAAGGATACGAATCGCCGCAGGCCTTCGCGGATGACGTGAACCTGATCCTGCACAGCCTGCAACAGCATCGCGGCGTGCATGCGGGTTGGTTTGCCGTGCGTCGCCTGGCGTGGCGGGTACGCAGTTTCGGTTTCCACCTGGCGCGGCTGGATGTGCGCCAGGAATCCAGCGTGCACGCGAGTGCCGTGGCCGCTGCCTTGCAGGATGCGGAATGGGAATCGCGGGATGCGGTTGAGCGTGGCGGGTTGCTGGGTCCGTATGCCAGCGGCCAGAAAGTCCTGCCCGGCAACGACGATGAAATTGGCGTGCGCATGGATGCGGTGTTCGCCGCGCTTGCCGAAGCACGCCAGTTGCATGGCACCGACGCGCTGGGTGCTTACATCATCAGCATGGCCCACAACCGCGCCGACGTACTGACCGTGTTGGCGCTGGCGCGACGTGGCGGACTGGTGGACGGTAACGGCCACGTGCCGCTCGATATTGCGCCACTGTTCGAAACCGTGGACGACCTGCATCACGGTCCCGGTACGCTGCGCGATCTGCTGGCCGATCCCGTGTACCGCACCCATCTGCAAGCACGAGACAACGTGCAGATGGTGATGCTGGGCTATTCCGACAGTGGCAAGGACGGCGGCATTGCAGCGTCGCGCTGGGGATTGCAGCGCGGGCAGGTGGAGTTGCTGCAGGCGGCCAAAGAGCTGGGAATCAAGCTGACTTTCTTCCACGGACGCGGCGGTTCCATCAGCCGTGGTGGCGGCAAGACCACGCGCGCGGTGGATGCGTCGCCTCGCGGCAGCGTGGACGGTCGCCTGCGCGTGACCGAACAGGGCGAAGTGATCCACCGCAAATATGGCATTCGCGCGCTCGCGCTGCGGTCGCTGGAACAGACCACCGGTGCGGTGCTGCTCTCCAGCCTGCGCCCGCGGCCACAGGAATCACGCGAGGCGGTCTGGCGCGACACCATGGATACGGTAGCCAGGGAAAGCACGCATGCGTATCGCGGTTTCGTGGGCGCGCCGAAGTTCATGGACTACTTCCGTAATGCCACGCCGATCGACGTGATCGAGCGCATGACGCTTGGTTCACGGCCTTCGCGCCGTCTGGGCGAAGACGCGGCGCTGACCAACCTGCGCGCGATTCCCTGGGTCTTCGCGTGGAGCCAGTCACGCGCCGTCATCCCGGGCTGGTATGGCGTGGGTAGTGGCCTGCATGCGGTGGCCGGTGCCGGTGGTGAAGCCACGCTGCGCGACATGGCGCGCGACTGGCCGTTCTTCAAGACCTTCCTCGACGATGTTTCGATGGTGCTGGCCAAGGGCGACCTGCGCATCGCCGAAATGTTCTCGCGCATGTCCGGAACGCTGCACGAGCAGTTCTTCCCGCTGATCGAGCGCGAACACGCGCTGACCATGAAATGGTTGTTGCGTTTGAACGACAACGAATGGTTGCTGCAACACGACCAGAGGCTGGCCTTGTCCATCCGCCTGCGCAATCCCTATGTCGATCCGATCAGTGTGTTGCAGGTCGATCTGCTGAAGCGCTGGCGCGACAGCGGGCGCGAGGACGAATCGCTTCTGCGCGCGCTGGTCGCCAGCGTCAATGGCGTGTCGCAAGGCGTGCAAAACACCGGTTGAGACGCACATAGGTGCCGGACCTGCGCCTGGCCGGCGTGGTTCCGGCCACAGCTGTGCGCTTCAGTCAGTCAACGCGGCTGCGACGCCCTGGAAAATCAGGCGTCGAGTTCGTTCCAGCGCTGATAGGCGTGTTCCAGGTCGGCCTGCAGCTTTGCCGAGGCTTCGTTGAAAGCGAAGATGGTGGCGCTGTCCTGCTGATAGAACCTGGGCTCGTTCATCGCCGCAGCACGTGCGGCAATATCGGTTTCCAGTTGTTCTATACGTGCCGGCAGCAGTTCCAGTTCACGCTGGTCCTTGTAGCTCAGCTTGCGCTTGGTCTCGGCGACAACAGCGGTCTGTACCGGACTCGGGGATGCTTTCACCGGCGCGGACGATTCCGCATTGAACAACGCATTCGGACGCTGGCGTACCCAGTCGGTGTAGCCGCCCACGTAATCGGCCAGGCGGCCCTTGCCTTCCAGCACCAGCGTGCTGCTCACCACGTTGTCGATGAACTCGCGGTCATGGCTGACCAGCAACAACGTGCCCTTGTATTCGCCCAGCAATTCTTCCAGCAGCTCCAGCGTTTCCACATCCAGGTCGTTGGTGGGTTCGTCCATCACCAGCAGGTTGGAGGGTTGTGCGAACAGCTTGGCCAGCAACAGGCGATTGCGCTCGCCGCCGGACAGCCGGGTGATCGGCGCGCGCGCGCGCTCCGGCGAGAACAGGAAGTCCTGCAGGTAGCCGATGATGTGCTTGCGGGTGCCATTGATCTCGATGAAGTCGCGACCTTCGGCCACGTTCTCCAGTGCATTCAGGCTGTCGTTGAGCTGACTGCGGTGTTGATCGAAGTAGGCGATCTGAAGTCCGGTTCCCAGGGTCACTTCGCCGGCCTGCGGTTGCAATTCACCCAGCAGGATTTTAAGCAGGGTGGACTTGCCGGCGCCATTGGGACCGATGATGCCGACGCGGTCGCCGCGCAGGATGGTGGCCGATACGTTGTCCAGCAACACGCGGCCATCGTAGGCCTGGGTGATGCCTTCGATCTCGATGACCTTCTTGCCGGACTTCTGTGCGGCCGACACGGCCATGTTGACGTTGCCGCTCAAGTCGCGGCGCTGCGAACGCTCGCGGCGCAATGCCTTCAATGCAGTCACGCGACCTTCGTTGCGGGTGCGGCGGGCCTTGATGCCCTGGCGGATCCAGATCTCTTCCTGCGCCAGCAGCTTGTCGAAGCGCACGTTTTCCTGCGCTTCTGCATGCAGGCGTTCTTCGCGACGGCGCAGGTAGTTTTCGTAGTCACCGGGCCAGCTGGTGACCTGGCCGCGATCGATTTCCAGAATGCGCGTTGCCAATGCACGCAGGAAACTGCGGTCATGGGTGACAAACACGATGCTGCCCTCGAACTGCTTCAGGAACCCTTCCAGCCAGGCGATCGCATCGATGTCCAGGTGGTTGGTGGGTTCGTCCAGCAGCAGGATGTCGGGTTTGCGCACCAGCGCCTGCGCCAGCAATACCCGGCGCTTCATGCCGCCCGAAAGTGCGGCGAAGTCGGCGTCTTCCGGCAGTTCCAGCTTGGTCAGCACCTGCTGCACGCGCAAGTCCAGGTCCCAGCCGTGCTGGGCCTCGATTTTTTCCTGGGCATCGCCCATGGCGTCCATGTCGCCGTCGTGCAGGGCGTGGTGGTAAAGCGCCAGCAAGTGGCCCAGGTCGCCCAGGCCTTCGGCAACCACGTCGAACACCGTGCCGCTGGTGTCCTGTGGCACTTCCTGGGCCATGCGCGCGACCACTACGCCTTTCTGCAGGCGTACCTCGCCGTCATCGGGCAGGATTTCGCCAGCGAGCAGCCGCATCAGGGTGGATTTTCCCGCGCCATTACGCCCCACGATGCAGACGCGCTCGTTGGGTTCCAGGGTGAGATCGACGTGTTCAAGGAGGAGCGGTCCGCCGATACTGAAATCGACGCGCTGCAGTTGCATGAGTGACATGGCGGCATTGTACAGGGCCACCCCACGTAGAGCGGGGCTTGCCGCGCTGCCTTGATCCTACGTAGAGCGGCGCTTGCCCCGCTGCCCATGATCCTGCGTAGAGCGGGGCTTGCCCCGCTGCTCGAAGCTACCAGTAGAGCGGAGCTTGCTCCGCTGTCTTCGATTCCTGGGCAGGAGCAGCGCGGGGCAA
>JBDTZK010000267.1:0-4090 GCA_040005195.1 Pseudoxanthomonas sp. | reverse complement strand
CGGAGAACGGCTATCGCGGCGACTACATCGCCGACGTGGCGCGCGCCTACCTCGACCGCGAGTCGGTGGTGGCGGACGGCGAGACCGTGATCGGTGCGGGTGATGTGGATGACCTGGATGCGATCCGTCACTTCGCTGTGGCCAGCCTGCGGCGCGAGCAGGACCTCGACTTGCAGGCGTTCGGCGTCGGCTTTGACACCTACTTTCTGGAATCATCGCTGTACAGCGCCGGCAAGGTCGAGGAGACCGTGCGCGGGCTGATCGCCCACGGCCACACCTACGAGGAAGGCGGCGCGCTGTGGCTGCGCAGCACCGACTTTGGTGACGACAAGGACCGCGTGATGCGCAAGTCCGACGGCACCTACACCTACTTTCTTCCAGACGTGGCCTACCACCTGTCCAAGTGGCAGCGCGGTTACGGGCGTGCGATCACCGAACTGGGCGCCGACCACCACGGCTCGCTCGCCCGGGTGAGGGCCGGGCTGCAGGCGCTGGACGTGGGCATTCCCCAAGGCTGGCCCGAGTACGTGCTGCACCAGATGGTGACGGTGATGCGCGGCGGCGAAGAGGTGAAACTGTCCAAGCGCGCCGGCAGCTACTTCACCCTGCGCGATCTGATCGAGGAAGCCGGGCGCGATGCCACGCGCTGGTTCCTGATTGCACGCAAACCCGATTCGCAACTCACTTTTGACATTGATCTTGCGCGCCAGCAGAGCAACGACAACCCCGTGTTCTATGTGCAGTACGCGCATGCGCGCGTGTGCAGCCTGCTGCGCCAGGCGGTGGAAAAAGGCTATGCCTACGACCAGGCCAACGGACTGTCGCAACTCGCGTTGCTGGACGACGAAAACTCATTGCTGCTGATGGTCGAACTGTCGCGCTATCCGGAAGTCGTGGAGAACGCCGGTCAACTGCTGGAACCACACCTGGTTGCGCAATACCTGCGTGAACTGGCCTATGCTTTCCACACGTGGTACCACGGCACGCCGGTGCTGGTGGAAGAGGCGGCGACGCGCGACGCGCGACTGGCATTGGCCTGCGCCGTGCGCCAGGCACTGGCCAACGGACTGGAACTGCTGGGCGTCAGCGCCCCGGAAAAAATGTGATGTGGAATATGTTCATGGAGAACGAATAAATGGCGGCACGACGCAACAAGAGCCAGGCACGGCGTAATTCGGGCAACGGTACGCCGGGCTGGGTCTGGCTGGTGGCCGGGCTGGTGCTGGGGGCGGCTGCATTTTTCATCGTCCCCGGCTTGCTGAAGAAGGACGGCGACGGTTTCTTCCGTCCGCAACCCAATCCCGATGCACAACCGGCACAGGTGGAGGATGCCTCCGGCGCCGAGGAAATAGGCCAGGAAACCTCCACCGCCACCTCGCGTCCGGACCCCAAGGACGACGACACGGCGGCCAAGGAAACCCAGTTCGACTTCTACACCCTGCTGCCGGGCAAGGAAGTGCAGATGTCCGATGCCGAGCTCGCGGCAAGCGCACGCGCCGAACAGGCAAGCGAGGCGCGTGCACAGAAGCTTGCGGCCGATACCGCAGCCAATGCGTCGGGTAATGACCCGGTGCCGGTTGACGAAACCCAATCCGTGCCTGCCACCGCCACGGCTGCAACACCGCCGAAACCGGCGGCAGTAAAAGAAGGAGCAACGCCCGCTGCCGCGACCACTGTCGCCAGTGCCGATGCGCGCTACATCCTGCAGGCCGGCGCCTTTGGCGCGTCAGGCGATGCGGAATCGACCAAGGCCAAGATCGCGCTGCTGGGATTGTCGGCGCGCGTGGAATCGGCGCAGATTGGCGGCAAGACCGTGTATCGCGTGCGCATGGGTCCGTACGGCAGCGCCAGCGAACTGGCAGAAGCCAAGAAGAAACTGTCCAGCGGCGGATTGCCGGCAATGGCGATCAAGGCGCAGTGAACCGCACGCCGGCAAACATGAAACGTTTGCTGGTCGCCACGCTCGCGGCGATAGGCACACTATGGCTGCTCGGGTTTCTGGTGTCGCTGGCTGGTCTGGGCAGCACTGCGACAAACCTGCCGGTGGTCAACCAGATCGATCCGGTCAATCTGCTGGTGACCACACTGGCGATGTGCGTCGGCGGCTATCTGGACGGAAAGCGATTCATCGGTGTAGCGCTGGCGATCATGGTGATGCTGTGGCTTGCCATCGTCCTCACCCTCTTGCAGGTCGCCCAACCGGTGCAGCCGCATGCACTGCCGCAGATCCTCGCCTACAGCCGCATGCAGATCCTGCTGTCGACACTGGCTGCCTGCACAGGTGCGGCGATTGGTGCCTGGCTGAGGTTCAAGCACGTGCGCCTGCAGGCTACCTGAGCCGTGCTCCATACCCGCGCGCTCCATTGCCGATGATCGATATCAGCACAGTTCCCGGAAAAATCTTCAGCCTGTTGATCCTGGTGTGGGTGTCCAGTGAACTCTGGCTGGGATGGAAACGACGCTCCGACGACCGTTCGCGCATGCGCGATGCGGGCACGCTGCGACTGCTGCTGGTGACCGTCTATGCGTGTGTAGGCATCGCGGTCTGGCTCTCGTATCGCGAGCCGGGACACCTCTCCAGCATCGCGATACGTGTCCCGTTGTTCTGGACCGGCTTGGGGCTGATGGCGGGCGGCCTTGCGCTGCGTTTCTGGGCGATCCGCGTGCTCGCGCGCTTCTTCACCGTCGACGTGAACATCCAGCAAGGCCACGAACTGATCAGGCGCGGACCCTACCGCTGGTTGCGCCATCCGTCCTACACCGGCTCGCTGATGACCTTCCTGGGTTTCGGCCTGGCGCTGGGCAACCTGTGGTCACTGCTGGTGGTAATGGCCCCGGTAACGGCGGCCTTCTTCTGGCGCATGAATGTGGAAGAACGCGTGCTGGCCGGCGCATTTCCCACGCAATATCCCGACTATGCGCGCCAGACCAAACGCCTGATTCCCTTTATCTGGTAACCCCCACAATTCACACGCGAGTTCACGCATGACCCAGACCGTCCTCATCACCGGCGCCACTTCAGGATTTGGCGCTGCCGCCGTCAAACGATTCGCCGAAGCAGGTTGGCAGGTCATCGCTACCGGTCGTCGTGCCGAACGCCTGCAAGAACTGGTCGACCAATTCGGCGCGGACAAATTGCATGCCGCCGTCTTCGACATCCGCGACGAAGCCGCGATGAACGCCGCACTGGCCGCATTGCCGGAAGCTTTCCGCAGTATCGACCTGCTGGTCAACAATGCCGGCCTGGCGCAAGGCACCGCACCGGCGCAAAGCGCCTTGCTGTCGGACTGGCGCACCATGATCGATACCAACATCACCGCCCTGGTCACGCTCACACACCGTCTGTTGCCGCTGCTGGTGGAGCGCAAGGGCGCCATCATCAACATCAGTTCGGTGGCGGGTGTGTATCCCTATCCGGGTGGCAACACCTATGGCGGCAGCAAGGCGTTTGTCAGCCATTTCTCGCTGGGCTTGCGCAGCGACCTGCACGGCACCGGCGTACGCGTGACCACCATCGAACCCGGCATGGCGGAAACCGAATTCACCCTGGTCCGTACCCATGGCGATCAGGCTGCTTCCGACAAGATCTACGAAGGCGCTACGCCGATGAGTGCCGAAGACATCGCCGAAACGATCTTCTGGGTTGCCACCCTGCCACCGCACCTCAATATCAACCGGCTGGAACTGATGCCGGTGACACAATCAGTGGCGGGTTTCCAGGTCTATCGCGGCTAGCTTTTGATCTTCATTACCGCGCACATGGGACTCCAGTGACGTTGGCTTTGCGGCAGGACATTCATCGCTCCATCAACGTTGCCGGTTGGGCGCCTGCGCGTGAATGACATGCGCATGGCCTGCCGCATCTTCTGATTCGCTCTTGCGTACAAAACGCCGACGCAATTTCAGGAAAGGTCTTTCCACCGCGTGATGCAGCACCGCGCCGACCACCACGGCAGCGGCGGCATAGGCGACGAAGGCCATCACACCACGACCTTCCAGTGCTTCGCCGAACAGGTGCCGGGTGACATGGAAGGCGGCCTTGTGGGTCAGGTACAGACTGAAGGACGCCGCCGCGATCCGAAATTTCAAT
>JBDTZK010000266.1:0-4092 GCA_040005195.1 Pseudoxanthomonas sp. | reverse complement strand
CCGGCTGGCAAGTCGGCTGGTGTGGCGCGCTTTGAACGCCGCCTCGATGTCGCGCAAAAGCTCGACGTTGATGCTTGGGGTGTCTTCTTCGACACCATGCAGTGCAAGCGCTGCCGCTCTTGCCAACTTGGACCATTCAATTCCGGCCAGGTCGGCGATACATAGCAGCGGCTCCCAGCAGTCTTGCGCGCGATCACCAAGACCGTGCGCTGGTGCAGGCCGTGCGATTGCTACGGCGTGCCGGTGATCGATTGCCCAGCGCGTGATGCGTGCCTGCAGATCGAGCCACGGCTGCGGATCGGAGCGCCGGATATTGGCTGCGGTCTCGCCCTTAACCTTACGGCGCATGCGCAGCGGTATCGATCGGTCTTCGATAGTGCCGGCCAGCTTGCCGATGCCGCAGAGGATCTTCGGAGCCCAGGTGCTGAACTTGGTGGGCGTGTGATCATCACCGACGCACCGAATGACCGAGGCGCCTTCACGGTATAGACCGGAATTGATCAGCCCGCGCGCCTCTTCGTTATCTTTCAGAAAGGCGTCTGCCTCGTCGATGCCCAATGTTGGCGCCCACAATTCCACGCTCCGAAAGATCGCGGATGGTGTGATGCTCGAGACCGGCAGTGGCCGATAGACCAGACGCATCATCGCAGTGAGCAGCACCGTCTTTCCGCATCGCATCTCGGGAGCTGAGATATGGGCCAGCGGAGACACAGTGAGGACGTCCATGCAGTAGGTGTGCACGATCCACAACGCCGCGGCGCGGATGGTAGGCGGATCAGCGATGACATGCGCTGCAATAATTGCCTGCAGATCAGTCAACAAGGCAGCACCGTGCACAGGCTCCGGCCACGGCTCCACATCCGCGAACACCTCCAGACTGCCGCCGTCATCCTTCAACGCCGTGAGCTTGTCCAGTTCACCGACGCCGGCCTTGGCTTTTTTCGCCGCAGCACGTACACGTTGGTATCGCGCCGGTTCGATCTGACGAACCTCGATCAAGGCGGCCAGCACATCCCGCTCAAAGAGCGCGCCGGGGTCAGTGTCCAGTTTCAGCAATGCCATATCGATCAGATCAGCAACCGGGTAAGCGGACTCCTCGCGCGCGGCCAAGTCATCGATGCTGGAGCTGAACGTCTCCGCCTCAGCGTTCATGGAGTACGGCCTGAGCGTCAAAGATGCGAAGCGCGGCGACTCGGAGCCGGTTCAAGTCGGTATCGTCGAGGAGCTGGCCGTCTCCGAGCTGGCAAGCACCAATCAGCACCACGCTTGCTTCAGTGACCAGAACATTCAATGCCGCTCGCCAGCGGGGCAGCATGGCGGCGTGGCGGAGTTGCGACCGTTCGGCCGTGCTCATGCTGCGTAGGTCTTTCCGGACGAACAGATCACTGACCTCTAGGCCCACCGCGGCGAGTACATCGTGCACCTGGCACCCTGCAAAGCAATGAAGTAGCAGCGTACCGTTGTCGGCTTCAGTGACCGCAAGCGAAGCGGACTTGCCGCCATGCGCGGGGCAATGCGCACGCCATCCTTGGGCAGTCTTGATGACGCCTTCCAAACGAGCAATGATTTGCTGCGCGGGGCCGACGGTGGTGCTAAAGTTCGAACCAGAATTGTTGCTTGTGCGATCTCGAACCCAGCCCTTGCCCGGCTGGGTTCGTCGTATCTGGGGAGGAGAGTTCATGCCGCGGCTTTGCGCGACGCGGCAATTCTGTCACCCATCCAGCTTTCGACATCGGTCGACACCCACGCGGTTGCAGAGCTGACGCCTGCTCCCAATTTCACGCGTTTGCAGAACTGGCCAGCAGCCTCAAGGCGGTAGATCTGGGTTCTTGAGAGCCCCGTAACCCGTTTTACTTCAGGAAGACGAAGGAACCGGAAAGATTCGAGTTTGTTGTCCATAGGTTTCTCCAACCAGCGCGCTGCGCGCCGTTAGATTCCTATTCTTCCCAACTCATCCCATATCGCTGCACGTCAAGTACCACGATGGACAGTCAGCTAGCAGGCTGGGTTTTCTGTTCCTTGGTCCAGACAGTGCACCAGCCGCAAATTACTTTCGAGCTTGGTAGCACAGGCCATAGCCGCATGACCTCTGTAGCAAATTGTTCGTTCGTGCGTAGCTTCGGATGCTTCCCCGCATATCGTTCTTTCCACAATTTGAACGCTCCGGCTTTGGCGGCCTGCCTGGGATCCTTTGCCAACTTACTCGCCGCACCGTTCTTTCCCTGGTTAGTACGCGACACAGCCACAACGAGGCGAACCGTTTCTTCTATTTTCTTAGCGAAATGACTCCGCAATTTTTCCGCGACTTCGTCTCCAACAACATCGCCAGGTGAAGAACTGAAGAGTGTTATCGCACGTTGCAGCATTTCAGCATCCGATAGCTTTTGCGCATCAGGAGTGTTAATTCGCCACATATCAACGATTCCCACTACACCTCTTAAAACATCTAGCTCCTGCAACTCCTTGGCTACTTGGAGAGCACCTGCAAACTTTTCGGGAACTGGTATCGACGCTTGCTCCAGAAGTTTTTGCATGCCCTCGCAAAGGGCTTGATACGCACTTGCGTGCAAGAAATGCGGCACGAGGTCAGTCAACATTTTCTGAGCAACCTTTTCCGCCTCAAGCAGATGGTCGTTTGCCTCTTTTAGGTCGCGCTGTAGGGCTTCAATTTCTTTTAAAGACAAATTTCGTGCGTCTGCTATCGACGTATTTTCTCGTGCATGGCGATTAACCTTGCTCGTTTTATTAAGGGTCATTCCGTACACCTCTACGTCTTCAGAAGTTGCCGCGCCAGCCGGGGAAGGTGCCCGGTTTTTGGATGGCGTCCTAGGCGCGGCGTTAACTGTCAGTGTTTGAGTTTGGGGGTACGCATCATCGCACTACTCGCTACGAACAGCAGGCGATCTTTTTCCGGAAAGTGATGTGCATCCTTCCAGTCTTGGGCCGGGTGTTACAGCACCCGGTCCCGCCGCTTACGCTGATCGCTTGATCGGTACGATGTTGCTCGTTGCGCCGTTGCGCTGGCTGTCGATGAAATCCGCCCACGCCTGCATCATCCGTCGGCGGTCCTCGAGGTACTGAGCGCGGTTGTAGGCGGCTCGTACCTGGTTGCGCTCGACGTGCGCCAGCTGCCGCTCGATGACTTCCGGCGACCAACCCAATTCGTTTAGCGTGGTGCTGGCCAGCGCGCGGAATCCATGACCGGTCATCTTGCCGCGGTAGCCCATGCGGTACAGCGCGAATAGAACTGCGTTCTCGCTGATGGCCTGCCGAGGTTTATTCGGCGACCGGAAAATAAGCTCACCCTTCCCTGTGATTTCCTTGATCGCGAGAAGAGCTTCTACGGCCTGAGTCGACAGGGGCACGATGTGCGGTTGCTGCATCTTCATGCGCTCGGCAGGGACGCGCCAAGTCGCCGTATCGAAGTCGATCTCCGACCACTTGGCCCCACGCAGTTCACCGGTGCGCACGAACGTCAGCATGAGCAAGCGCATCGCGATCAGCGTCTCCTGACCGCCGGGGAACGCCTGCAGCTTGCCCAGGAACTCCGGCAGCTCCTCGCGCGTGATGGCGTGCCGGTGCGTGACGCGTCGCCCCTTCAACGTGACCTTGAGCTCGCGCGCTGGGTTGGTCGTGACGAGCTCCTCCTCCATCGCAAAACGAAAGACCGCGGCGATGCGCTGCTTCACGCGGCCGGCGACGTCCAGCGCCCCGCGCTTCTCGACGCTCCGTACAATGTCCCGAATCTCGCCGAAGCCGATCTGTGCGATGGGTGTGTTGCCGATCGCTGGAAAGATGTCCAGCTTGAACGACTCGCGGATCCGGCGGACGTGGTCCGGCTTCCATTCGCCAGCCTTCCTGCCGAGCCACTGCTCCGCGATCAACTCGAAGCTGTTGTCGGCCTCGAGCTTCGCCTGGCGCTTCTGCTGCTTGCGTTCCTGCGAAGGGTCGACGCCATCGCGGAGTAGCTCGCGGGCAGCGTTGCGGCGCTTTCGTGCCTCATCGAGCGAAACCTCGGGGTATACGCCGAAGCTCAGCGACTTCTCTTTTCCGCCGATGCGGAACTTCAGTCGCCAGTACTTCGAGCCGGTC
>JBDTZK010000265.1:0-4101 GCA_040005195.1 Pseudoxanthomonas sp. | reverse complement strand
CACGGGGCAAAAGCCCGCGTCGGTGATCGAGGCGGTAGACGACTTCTATCGTCTTCACAATGCAAATGTCAGCCGCGCGGTCCACACCCTCGGCACCGAGGCCACAGAGGCCTACGAGGGCGCACGCATAAAGCTGGCGCGCTTCCTCAACGTCCGCAGCGACGAGCTGGTGTTGTGCAGCGGCACCACGTTTGCGATCAATCTGGTCGCTTACTCGTGGGCCTTGCCCAGGTTGAAGGCCGGCGACACGATCCTGGTCACGCGCATGGAGCACCACGCCAACATCGTGCCCTGGCAATTGGTGGCAGAACGCACTGGCGCGCACATCAAGGTGGCGGAATTGACTGCCGAGGGCAGCCTTGATCTGCCCGCCCTCTATGCCGCAATGACTGGAGACGTGAAGCTGCTGGCACTTGCGCATGTCTCCAATGTGCTGGGAACGGTTAATCCAGTCCGGGATATCTGCCGCGAAGCGCGCAAGCGCGGCATCGTGACCGTTGTTGACGGTTCGCAGGCTGCCCCGCATCTGTCTGTGGATGTTGCGGCCATGGGCTGCGACTTCTATTCCATTACCGGCCACAAAATGTGCGGCCCCACGGGCACCGGCGCGCTGTGGGCCCGTCGCGAACACTTGCAGGCCATGCCGCCCTTCATAGGCGGTGGCGAAATGATCAAGGAAGTCAGCTTCGAGGGCACCGTATTCAACGATGCACCGCACAAGTTCGAGGCGGGCACGCCCAACATCGCCGGCTTCATTGGATTGGGCGCAGCCGTAGACTACCTGCAATCGGTTGGCATGCCTCATATCGCTGACCGCGAATACACGCTACTGGCGCACGCTACCGAGGAATTACTGAAAATCGAGGGCTTGCGCATCTTCGGCCAGGCGCCCGGCAAGGCAGCGGTGATCTCGTTTCTGATCGAAGGCGCGCATGCGCATGACCTGGCTACTTTGCTGGACCTGGAAGGCGTCGCCATACGCTCCGGCCAGCACTGCGCGCATCCACTACTGCAATCACTCGGTGTTGCTGCAACCTGCCGCGCTTCGCTCGCGTTCTACAACACGCATGATGAAGTGGAGCGTTTTGTGATTGCTTTGAAGAAGGCGCGCAAGCTGCTGGTCTGACGGTAAAATTCCCGGCATGAGTCCACTTTCTTTCCGCAACGCTACGACCGCTGACATCGAGGCATTGGTCAGCCTGGTGACCTCGGCCTACCGGGGCGAGGCCAGCAAACAGGGCTGGACCACCGAAGCCGACATCCTGGACGGCCAGCGGATCGATGCCGGGGTACTTCTGCACGACATCCAACGACCCACCAGCCGTATCGTCATCGCCGAACGGGATGGCGATCTGCTGGCCTGCGCGCACGTGTCGGCAGAAGAAGGTGCGGGCTATTTCGGCATGTTCGCGGTCAAGCCCGAGCTGCAGGGCGCAGGCGCGGGCAAGCTGCTGTTGACCGAAGCCGAACGCATCGCCCGTGATGAATGGGGATTGCCCGCGATGCACATGACCGTCATCGATATCCGGGACGAGCTGATCGCCTTCTACGAACGCCGTGGTTACCGGCGTACCGGCATCACCAAACCCTTTCCTTATGGCGACGAGCGCTTTGGCCTACCCAAGCGTGACGACCTGCGCTTCGAGATCCTGAGCAAGGATTTCTCTGGAACACCGACATGAGTGAGAACTGGACCTTCGTCTGCGCCATCAGCGAACTGCTGCCGGGTGAAATGAAAACCACATGGGATGAAGTCACATCCGTCCCCATCGTGGTGTTCAACCTTGACGGTGATTATTACGCGCTCGAGGACAAGTGCAGCCACGAGGATTTCGAACTCTCGGCCGGCGGATTCGACGCGGTAACCTCCTCGATCGAATGCGTCCTGCATGGCGCTCGCTTCGATATCCGCGATGGCCAAGCACTGTGTGCCCCGGCCTACAGCGGCGTGCCCAAGTTTCCGGTCAAGCGCGAACACGACGCTATCTGGACCCGCGACGACCGGGAATAAGCCTGTAGCAGGTCAAACTTCCAACAATCTGTTGTAACTGCGAATCATTCTCATTATTATATGGACCCAGCCTTTGTCCCCCAGGCTGAGGTCTGTCTTTTGTTGCCATCGCACGCCCCGGTTGTCCCATTCCAACAGGCCAGTCAGCCCGTTTGGGCGTGCCTGACGCTGGGCCTTGTCGCATTGCTTGGACTGGCGACGCGGAGTGAAAGCGCGGACTCGAATCATTCAAGGACCCAAGTTTCTGCACCGGCGGGAGTCTGCGAATCGCATCACGCTGTCCGCCTTTCGGGATGCGCATACCCCACACAAGTCAGTGACAGACAACCGATGCGTGCTGACAGCGCTGAAGCATCGGCCCCTACTGAACCGGAAGAAGAACCGGCTCAGGCTCCTCATCGTTCACACCTGGATGTCGCTCCGGGTGTGCGTGTCAGCGCATCTTTGCCGCAGGTGATGCGGTCTGTCCGTCACCTCTATTCGAGCCGCGCGCCACCCCAACACGCTTGAGACTTGCACCTGCCTTCCGCCGCTTGGCGGCAGCCATCACCAGACCGGTGAGTTGCCACCCCATCAGAACGGGCGGCATTGGCTTGAATGCCAAAGGTGCTTTTCAGGAACTCTCTTCTCATCCTTCCCGCCAGCCTTCGCCAATGGGATTTCCTTTTTCATTCCAACCCACACTGGATCCCTCATGAGTTACATCAAGACCCGCAAGTACGCCCCTCGAACCCAACGCTCACAACCCGTCCTGGTGACCGCAACACTGATCACCGGCCTCGCATTCGCACTGCCCGCCGCGGCCCAGGTTGCCTCGGACAGTGACAAAGAGCCGAGGAACGAGGCCACCACCCTGGACAAGATCGAGGTGCACGGCATCGCAGGCTACAAGGCCGAAAAAGTCGCTTCGCCGAAGTTCACCCAGTCATTGCAGAACACGCCACAGACGATCCAGGTCATCACCAGCGACCTGTTCAACCAGCAGGGCGCCACCAGCCTGACCGAAGCATTGCGCAACAGTCCCGGGGTAGGCGCTTTCTATGCCGGCGAGAATGGAAATACTTCGACTGGCGATGCTGTCTACATGCGCGGCTTTGACACCTCCAACAGTATCTTCGTCGACGGCGTACGTGACCTGGGTTCAGTTGCGCGTGACGTTTTCAACACTGAGCAGATCGAAGTCACCAAAGGCCCTGCCGGCACCGACAACGGCCGCTCTGCGCCCACCGGTGCGATCAATCTGGTCACCAAGCAGGCTTTCCTGCGCGATGCAGTGTCGGGCACCGTCTCCGGCGGCACCGATGGCCAGACGCGTGGCACAGCCGATTTGAACAAGACTTTCAGCACCGCCAGCGCGCTTCGCTTGAATGCGATGTGGCAGGACAGCGACGTCGCCGGTCGTGACCAGGTCAACAACAAGCGTTGGGGAATCGCACCGTCGCTGGGTTTTGGTTTGGATACGGATACCCGTTACTACCTGAACTTGCTGTACGTGAAGCAGGACAACGTGCCAGACGGTTTTGTACCCACTGTCGGCCTGCCCGGCTGGGTGCCACAACCAGGCCTGGAAGCGCTGGCCGGCCATCCTGTGGACCCGGAGAACTTCTACGGCACCCGCCACGATCACGATGACGTCACCGCGCAGCAGGCCACATTCCGCTTCGAGCACGACTTCTCGGACGCCTTGAAACTGACCAATACCGCGCGCTGGGGCAAGCTCGAGCAGGACTATCTGTTGACCGCATTCATGTCGACGGGCGGCACCAACGCCAACCCTGCTGCCGGAAACATCACCCATCCGGGTGGCAATGCGCTTTCTGACTATCTGATGAAACGCAGCAACCTGACCTACAAAAACGAAGAGAACAAGATCCTCACGGACCAGTTGAACCTGCGCGCCGACTTCGCGACCGGCAGCGTGCAACACAACCTCAGCACCGGCCTGGAATTCACGCGCGAGGAATACAACAGCCTCGGCATGGGAACACTGGACCTGGCGGCCTGGCAGAACGCCAATCTGGTCAACCTGTATGACCCCAGCATCGAAACCACGCCGCTAGACATTGTTCGCTCCGGCGCCGACGCGCATG